>NZ_JADBVM010000022.1:0-13286 GCF_020244875.1 Microcystis sp. M44BS1 | reverse complement strand
TCAACGCAGACACAGCAGTTTTTATGTGGGTCAACATCTCTATCATTGGCTCCAGCTACATCAAATGTTCCCAAAAAATATAGAAGAGCTAATGCAAATTAGCCGCTATCGGTTGAAGGATTACATCAAAGGACAAAGAGCTATATCGCTTGCCCTATCTACCTTCTAGCTCGCTTGTCCCCCTCTCAGAAGTAAACCCCGTAGTCCACGTCGAGGATTACAAGCTTTACAGGTCTCCTGACCTCGCTTTTTTTCGGAAGACTTGAGAATTTCTTACTATTGGTTTTCGCGTATTTGTCCAGACTCGCTTAGATATACGAATAGGGGGGGGAAAGTAGATTTTCCTTGTTCCTAGAGAATTCGTGGCTAAATGCTTACCGCTCACTCCCCGTAGCGGAAATGCCCATTCGGCTGTGAACTATCGTTTCTCAGAGGTTCGTGTCAATTTTTTACAAAACTTTATGATTGATTTTGCATAATTCTCATGAAAACTAACGATAGAAAAACAAGGGAGATTCAAAGTTCAAAGTTCCTTTTTTCTGAAAATCTTCCACCATAGGTGTCCATTGGCAAAAGAAAAAACGAGTAGAGGCTTACCCCATGCAGTTATACCATAGAGAAGTACAAGCTTTCCAAATTCCCGTCCCTTGGCTACTAGGAGTTACCGTCGATTGTACGGCCTCCATTTCCAATCGAGATTTTGCGATTGCCAAGGATCAACTAATCAAATTTCTGGTCGCCACTCATCTACGAGGTCGATCTTTACCCGGTTTACCTTCCGATTTTGTATCCGTTACCGCTTTTAAAGATCGTCGAAATATTTTCGGACCGCCTCAGCCTTTAAATGTGGTTAAAATGGACAACGAAAGTCATGTAGCCGCCCTATGTCAGTGGGTTAATAACCTACGAAATGATGGTGGTAGTACCGCTCTATACGATGCGATTAAAATCGCCTCTTCCGAGTTGGTAACAATGGACAACTATCTTCCCTATCAATATTTAAAACTTGTCCTCGCTATCACGGACGGGGGTGATAATAACTCGAATACTAGGTTACAAGATCTGAGTTATTTTCTGAACTCTAATCTTTGTTTGTCAGTGATCGGTGTAGGGAGTTCGGCTAGTTCCCAACTGTCTTCGATTAGTCGATACGCTACCTCGACTCATTCGATCGGTAACTTTGGAGATCTATATCAAGCCATGACTATTTCTTTGGGAGTTGTTATCGAGCGTCAGGGATTGATTCAATTCTAAATCGGCCTACCGAAAAAGACTTCATGATCTTAAGGTTTGTTTGCGTAATCGCGGGTCACAGGTCAGATAGGAGAGTAGGGCGGTAGGAAATTCGGTAAAAATTCGGTTCGATCGCCCGAACACTCCGAACCCCTTGCGAGACTATAAGCGTACCACAAAGAACCGTACTATAAACCATTTTACTAATACATCAGAGAAGATTAATCGAAGCCAGTATCTAGCTCGATCTCTCTTCTCGTATTGGTGAATGCTCGTCCTAATTATCCATCGAAAATTCCGTTGTCCTTACCCACAGAGGAATTCTATGAACGCACAAAAAATTCAAGCCTTATTCAAAGTTCAGCGAAAAACCATGCCCCAAAAATTGTTTTGGCTAATGGTCGTTATTTCCTTGCTAATCTCCCTAGAGTATCAATCTGTACAAGCCTCGGTAGTGGATGCAAATTTTCGTTTCCCCTCTTCATCAAACTCCTACATCGCCCTCGCAAAAGGTTCTAGTCCTAGTATGAAGCCTGACTCGCTCAATAGTCCTCTCCTCGCCCAATCGACAAGCACTCAACCTAGCAATAACGGGCAACAAAATTTTGGGCAACAGGTAGTGTATCTGATTGCTGGCCTCTTCCTTTCTTGGTTCCTCTTGTTTCTCTTCGGTCCATTTTTATTTTTATTTGGGGTTGTGTTAATTGCCATCGGGCTATTCAATGCGAACCCTCCTTTGATTGGTGCTGGATTCGTCTATGTTGCCCTGGGGATGGCTGGTGTGTGGTTGAGAGGAGGAAATTAAGCAATATCTAACAAGAGTTAAACTTTAGGCTCTCTTGGCGTTATCGTGATCGACGAATCCGATCGAAGAAAGGACGTAGGGCCTACGCCCCCACCACCAACACCCGGCCCCCTGTAGGGTCGCAAGGCTTGCGCCCGACAAGGTTTGCGCCCAGAATGTAAAATGGTGAACATTTTTCACCCAATGTCCAAGAGAGTCAAGGTTTACCTCGCACTCCGGACTCAGATGTAATGAATTGAGCCTAGGTACTGAACCCAAGTTGCTAGTTACAATCTTCCTACCGAAGAAGACTTCATGGTTTCTTAAGATTTGTTTGCGTAGTCGCCCGTAATAAGTCAGATTAATTTTTAGGAGAGTAGGGCGGTAGGAAATTCGGTAAAAATTCGGTTCGATCGCCCGAACACTCCTAACACCCTACGGGCCTACAGCGACTCATCAACAATGTAAATTCAGCGGCTGAAACAAGGAGATTTATTCAATGACGACTACCCATAATGTTCCAGAAGCTCAAAACTATCCGAATTCCTCTTCAGATAAAAAATGGCAGGATTTTTTAGAATATTCTTATAAAAATCCCGAAAAATTTATAGAATGGATCGAACATGATCCCCGATACAAAGACATTGTTGCTAAGGCAAAGGAAAAGAAAATAGTGATTTCTGAAGAGCCTTCCTTATCTAAAAACATTTCGTTTTTCTTACGTTATCTGTTGATAGTTCCACCTAACAGCCTCTACGGTCGTGTAAAGGTTAATCCTCAGCTTGCGAGGTGGGCTGACGCTGTTGCGATAACACAATCTATCTCTAATATTTGGGATACCGCAACGGCTGTTCCTTTAGCATACCTATCAGTTGGTGGAGGCTTTTTAGGGTTCTTTTTTGCGGCATTAATTACTGTTATCGCTCAAACATTTAGCAACAAAACAGCCGAAATTGCCGCGGTTGGATGTCACAAACATCAACGACTGGCAGGAGGTGCGACTGTTGGATGGGTAGCCATGAGCGCTCTGTTAACCTTGATTTCTGGGTATGGTTCAGATATTGTTACCAATGGATCCTATCTAGCCGAATATCATGCAGACAAAATTGTCAAAGAAAACGTTTTGCCCAAATACGAACGCAATCTTAAAACGGCGGAAGCTAAAGTAAAAGATGCTCAGAAATTAATCCAAAAATGTGACGAACAATTCAAAGAATGGCAGTCCTTACCAAAGTCAAGTCCCGGTCGTGATGCCTTCTATCGTAAGTTAAACGGTCCCTTTGGAGTGAAGCCTAGTTATTGGGACAATCAACCAACGGCACAACTTCCTCTTTGCCCTCGATCTCTAAGATTAGAGCATGAAAGTAAAGAAGAGATAGCTAAAGCACAAAAAGCATTAAATCAAACAAAATCAAACATTGACGAGGCAGGGAAACCGATTGTCTATCTTCAACAGTTCCAACCTAAATTGTATGCAAGCGAGTTTACAGAGCAGGGAAATATTCGTTCGGGAGTTAAAATCGTTGAAATAGCGATAACGAGTTTTAATGAAAGATTACTATCGGGTAATTTAGGTTCTCTTGGATTTTCTCTAATCGGCCTCGGTATAAGTGTAATCACCACAGCGATGGCTGTCACATTAACAATGATACATCGCCGTTTGCCTTCTGTTGCAGATACATTTGATCGCTCTCTCCATAATGCACAGGAAGAATTTTTCCATGCCGTGGGCGATGGATTGAGAAACAAGCAGGGTAAAAACAATAGCGATCATCAAGATAGTTAACAAGCTTATCTGGCAATCTCCCGTATCACAATTCGTGATCCAATTCATTATCTAAGGGGAATTTATGACTATTTTTGAGCCTCGTTCTCGATCTCCCGTCGAGTTCTTCGATGCTTTGGTGAACAGGTTGAAGCCCTCTTCTAAAATAAAATCTCGCACAAGCCATCTATCCTATGAGTTATTGCTTTTACAGTTGGTTCTAGAGGATGTTAGAGAAACAGGACAATTAGAATATCCTGCTTTTGTCGATAGCCTCTCTCTTGTGAAGCCGAAAATTGAAACAGTATCCCAAGAAGAGTATCAACGTAATCTCCTATTCTTGCTGATAGAAAATGTACACGAGACCGGCATTTGCGAGTATCCTCCCCTACAACAGTGGTTACATGGAGAAAATTATATTTCCGTCCTACTCTCAAATTTAGATCGGGCTGTAAACGATATTAAGGAAGGCGTGGATCGATTAAGAGATATTATGCTCAATCCAGAAGCTCACGATCTCTTTGAAAAAATTCACGAGCCTTTTGATCGCCTACTCAAAGGAATGCACTATCTTGACAATTTACTCGATAAAGTTTGTGATTACAGGATCGATAATAAAGGTGAACAAAAAAGACCTTTATTAAACAAACTCATTCATCACCTCAAGTTCGGAAGAACTATTGCAAAAAGTAAAGACAGGATGAAATCCTTGAATTGCTTGGTGTTGGGTCATTACACAGAGTTAAACTTGAATCCGACAGACCCCAAATTAAGACGGTTGACTTTAAAGTATCTGCTCGAAGTTAAGTCTAACAGCACCCAATGGTCATCGATTATTCGGGACGAGTTACAAAAAGAGTTGAACAAACAGAACAATCACTTCTCTGTCAAGAGTTCATCTCGATATTAAGTTTGTTGTCTTGGAGACTTCACCAGTTGTCAATTTTTTTTAGGAGAGATTATCATGAGTTACAATTCTATGCCCTATAAAAATATCAAAGATATTCGCATTCAGCTAGAGCATCTTGGTCGTATCGTCAAGCGCACTCAAGAAAAAGAGTTTGAAAAAGGACAGGCATTTAAAAAGTTTTTTCCAATTCTTTTTATTCCAATTTTTGCGATCAATGCTTTGCGAATTTATTGGGCTTTCAGAGCTAATAAAGAACTCGATTACTTTCGCACAAAATTTCATATCAAACAATGGTATGTGATATTGTATGGTTTATTGTGGGGAGCATTTTGGCGTTTTTTTACTCCCTTATGTATAGAGTTTTTACAGCTTATAAGCTCCTTGCTGGAGCTTTCTAAAGCAAACTCCTCTAATTCAGGGGGTTCGGCATGGGATTTATTGGTAACTTACCTACAAAATCAATGTAACGAAAATACCATTGCGTTATTTTTTATCATTGTATTTCAGTTCTTTGGATTTGTCTGGTTCGGGCAACATATCATAGAAATCATGGATGATAAAGATGAAATCAATACAGCCTGATCATCCCAATACGGGCTAATCAATAATCCCCTTCTCCATCAGGAACCCGATTTAGCCCCGTAAAATGCCAGTTTTGCGAAGTTTTTTTACAGGATTTCACACCTCTATTCTCTAGCCTTCGATCCTCTCCATCTTGACATCGATTTTCCGTCCCCCTGCCTCCCCAGGAGCATAAGCACCCAGAAATCCCACAGGGTAAAGACTTCAGCCAACTAAACGGACATTCTCCGACCTCTTCACCGGATAAAATTCTTAAAAAAATGGACTCGATCCTACTTTCTTGCGTAAATTGAGAGACGACTACCGATTAGAGATAGGGTGCTATCTCGCAAGGAAGGAGAAAATCGATGCATGATCTAGAGAGGATAGTGGATGAATTAGCACTAAAGGCGAAAAGTTATCCTAAAGGCAGTAAGGATAGGGATAAATACTTGACCAGACTAACGAACGTGATCTGGCAATCCCGGCCAAGTTGTCAAAACAGCTATCAGTTACCCTATTCTATCTATATGGAACTACAGCAGGAAGCTATCCAGAAAGTCTTTCTCCGATTGTATGACCAAAAAATTGACGAATACGATCCCGCTCAAGGTCATCTTTTACATTGGTTTCGGGAAACACTCGGTTTTCGGTTTCAAGACATCTGCGAGGAGCATCTAAAGATTCGTCGTTTTCAAGAAAACAACAAAAAGAAACGAGTTCGGGATGAATCTCTTGATCAACCTGTATATCAAAATAATGATCCATCTAGTACGACTCCCCTAGACAACTTAGAGCAACCCGAAACTGCTCATCCTCGTCATAGAGAATATGAAAAACTCAGAGAACTAATTGAGCAAGATCCCACTGGAAAATTCAGGCAAGCTCACGTTGAAAAGCGTGAGGAGGTGACTTTTCAGGTGATCGCACTTGGCAGAATCGATGGGCGATCGTGGAATGACTTATCCGAACAATGGAATATAAAAGTTTCAGTTCTCTCATCATTTTATCAGCGCAATATTCAAAAGTTTAAGCAAATCTTTCGAGACCATCTTGACACTTGATGTAAATAGTCAAAACAAATTAAAGCAGAGGAGATTCTTACCATGAGCGTCGAAAACGAACAATTAACTTTTCCTGTTCCTTTGGGAATGTCGGATTTTAACTTTGCGAGAGAGTTTAGCGGACAACAGAAAAATACCGTCAAAGCTCGTCAGGTTTTGCTCAATACCTTAGCCGTCCGTGCCGTTGGTTTTTATTGTTGTAATTTATTGAGTGTAGAGACGGATTTTGAGAATAGTGATAGCTGGGACAGTAGCGCTCGAATCCTCATGGATGTAGCGGATTTAGAGATCAAGGGGTTAGGGAAGTTAGAATGTCGTCCTATCCAGCCGGGGGAAAAGGTTTGCTATGTTCCCCCGGAGGTTTGGGAAGACAGAATCGCCTACGTCATAGTAGAGATCGACGAAAAAGAGAAAATGGCAAATCTATTAGGTTTTGTCAGAAAAGTGGAAGCGGAACAAGTTTCCCTTGAGCAATTACAACCCTTGGAAGATTTGATAGATGTATTCGATTCTATTTCGCTTCAACAACGAATTGAACAAATTATACGAATCGAAAAACTTTTAGCTTCTGATTGGCTAGAATCAGAAAAAGTCTTAACAGCCAGTGGACGAAGTGGAAGATCTCGAAGGATCAGTCAGTCATCTCTTGATTCCTCGGCAATACTGTTAAATAAAGGAAAGTTAATTAGCATAGATGGACGGGACTTTGCTTTGATGGTTGACATCCGGCAACAGGAGAATGAACAAAATAAAGTTAAGGTGTCTTTTGAGTTAATTCCTGTCGGAAATATTAGAAGTTTACCTTCTGGGTTGGAATTCGCCTTACTAGCTCCCTCTGGCAAAATGTTAACCTCGGCGACCGCAAAACAAGGGGATAACTGCCTAAGAATTACTCCTATTTTTGATCTGGAAAAACTAGAACTTGCCAAACAAAATGGAAAACCCTATCAAATCAAAGTCACTTTTAATGGGAAAACTCATTCGGAAAGCTTTCCCAGTAATTGATTTAGAGCTTTTTTTTGAATTGGCGATGAGCGATTACAAAACAGTAGGAAAAAAATTATGCCGCAGGAAGTTGAATTTAATATAGTTACACAAGATATGCAGTCTTTTTTGATCGAGATCAGAATCAGCGATGATTCTAACTCATCCAGAAGTCGTAGAAGACTTTCTGTTCCATTTTATCCAGATACACTAAGGGACTCTCTTCAGCAATGGCAACAGGATTTCCAACTAATAGTCAATAATGGTAGAAGAACACAGGCTGCTGAAAATAACCAGAATATCATTGAGAATGAAGACGATGATGATGATTTACCCTTTGATGATTCAGATAACAATAGTTCGTACAATAATTGTTGGGAATCTTATGAAAACTTAACCACCGAATTGAACAACTGGCTTAATTCGGGGGAAGACTGGCAAAAGGTTCGGAATTGGCTAACTCAAGACCTGAAGAAATCAGAAGCCGAAATTCAAGTTACTATTCAAACCGATGATCTTCTGTTAAAACAACTTCCTTGGCAAGCTTGGGATTTATTATCTCAACACTACCCTCAAGCGGAAATCGCTATCGGACCCCCAGAATATGAACCCCCTGAAAAATGGGGAAAGATTAGACAACATCCCCAAGTTCGTATCTTGATGATATTAGGTTCCGATGACAACATTACCCTCGATGAGGACTCAAAATTACTGAACAGCGTCCGAGAACATGGTGCGACACTAAAATCTTTAGAACAGCCAACCTTAGATGAATTAAAAAACGTATTAGCTGAACCTAAAGGCTGGAATATTATCTTTTATGCCGGCCATAGTGAAACGAATGATGAAGGGAAAGGAGTTTTGCATCTCAATGAGCGGGAGAGCATCACTATTGATGATATAAAAGAACAGTTGGAAGTTGCTATACAAAACGGACTGTATCTAGCGATTTTTAACTCTTGTGATGGCTTGGGAATTGCCGCTCAATTGGCAGAGTTACGCTTACCGCAAAGTATCGTGATGAAAGAGGAAATTGATAATCAGATGGCGATCGATTTCCTGAAATATTTCCTCGATTCCTTCTCCCGAAACAAATCTTTATTTGTCTCGGTGGGTAACGCACGACAACATCTGCAAAAAACCTATGATAAACCAGAGAAATTTCCTGGAGGACATTGGCTACCCGTTATCGTTCCTAACCCCGCAGTTCCCTTAGCCACCTGGAAAGAGTTTTTATCCGAGTCCGAATTGTCTCTTATATGGCGTATTCTCCTAATTATAGGGGGAATAGTAGGAGTCTTGGGTTTACCTCTCAGCCTCCTTTATGAATTTGGTTCAGAGAAAGCTATATTCTACGCAAAACTATATCCCCATATTATCCTATATCCTTTTTTTATGTTTTGGGCGGCTCTATGGCTTGTTTATAAAGGTTTTACCCAAATTATCAACAGATCAGCCCGGGGTCTACAATTAGGCATATTAGCAATGTTAGCTATCTCTGTCGTACTTCTTGTGATAGAGATGAGTGGTTCCAATATGTTTCTATTAGAGCTTAATAAAACGGCTCAAGCAAGTATCGATCTATCAACTTTTAACAAAAACACGATCGCCGATATTCAAAAAATACCGAAAGATATTCTAGATACGCAAAAGATTTTTCAGAAAGACCACATCGTGATCAGTAAGGCAGTCCTTGAAGAATCCTTGTCTAACTATATTGCGATTAAAAAGGATGATCAGATCCCGGAAGAGCAGGCAAAAGGCTTTCATCAACTTATGGAAATTGGTTTAGATTATTTGACAACTTGGAAAGAACAAAAAAACTGGTCTTCTCTGAGCCGCGTGTTGTACGGTTATACTTTTTGGGCGATCACTTTTACAGGTTTATCATTTTTCGTTCTGTGGGTACAAAATCAAGATTTCAGAAAATTTTATAATCAAAGTAGATATTTTGAGTATTTAGTATTTGCTCAAGTAATGGTCGTCTTTTGGATTCCTTTTAGACTTTATTATGTCGTAAAAACCAAGAATATACTTTTTGGTTACACTGGTTTACAGTGGATGAAACCGTTAGAACCTTTTGTGTATTTAGTGATTTCCATTTTATTTGTCTTTACTCTTTGTCAAACGATTCGACAACAACATAAATATAGAATGCTTATTATAACAATAACAATTGTGTCGATCGGTGTTTCTCTGTGGATTGGCTATGGACTAACCGATATACTCGATCGAACCTTCTTTTTAAATACTCCTAACATCGGAACATGGATACTTGTCCCCATATTGACGGGACTAGCCATTTATCTGTTTTTCAACTACCAAGACAAATAATTTTGATTGCTGAATAAATCAGCAAACGGAGAAACTATGAACCGATTTTTATCTTTCCTATTCAAAGCCTTAGTTTTTGGCATCCCTGTAATCATTTTCCCTGCTAGTATATACTTAGAGTTTCGTGAAAATGACCGATGGATCTTCTATTGTCAGCTATATCCTCATCTCATCCTTTTTTCACTTTTGGCTTTTGGTGTTGTTCTAGTTAATCTTTATCAAGCTAGTGCTTTGATTCGACGACGATCAAGTTTTTTTAGAAACTGCTGTATCATGATTGTTATTTCAGCTATTCTGACATTTGTTGAAACTACTTCTAATAACATGATGTTGTTAGAACTCAACAATCAAGCGCAATCTACGATTGAACTTTCTCGAACGGCGATCAAACAAATTCAACAAATACCCGATAACATTATCGATGTTGATCGCATTATTAACGGAAACCAATTAACCATCAGCAAAGAAAACCTTGGAAAAGCTCTAATTAATTTTCGAGATCGCCAAACAAATCTGTCTCCAGAACAAAAACAAGGATACTACACATTCATGAAAAAAGGTCTATCATTTTCTACTTGGAAAAAACAAAATAATGTATTTTCCACAAGTAGAATATTTTATATTCTCTCCTTTTTTATTATAACTAGCGTTAGCTTAATCTTTTGGCCAATGCTTGTAATTTATGAAAGATCGGACATTCGAGATTATCACCGATACCTTAAATTACTAACAATTTCTTTCCTAGTATTTATGTTATGGATACCTCTGCGATACTATTATAATTTACTCACCTTAAATTTAGTTTTTGGCAATGATTATCTAATCGGAAGCTTGGATTTATTCGCCTTTTTGATCTATCCAGTGTACGGTTCTTTATTGGCTTGGAAAAATTATCAGAATCGCCCAGAAGATTTTAGAAGAATCTTTCTGATCGCAATTGCAATTTTTCTGGTAATTTTTGGAATCGTATTCCCCCATATTATTCCCAACATTGTTACTTATATTTTCGGGATCAATAGTGATGTGCTAACCTGGGGCATTTTACTGATTCCCAGTATTGTATATTACGGTTATCAAATTCATTTAACTTCTCATCAATGATCGCCATGAAAAAGAAACATAATGTAGTCACTCTGTATTTGATTTCTGCTTTTATTCTTTCCCTTTGTTCCTCTCTAACTGCCCAGGAATACACCAGTGTTTTTTATATCTCTAAAAGTGATAATGGCAACCAGGTTCACTACGGGATTCGCCTCGCCCCAGATTGTTCTCCGCAAGGCAGTAATCCCGTGTATCCCTACTGGAAACTGGAAAACAAAAAGACGGAAAATCTGCTCGAAATGGAACAGCCAGCTTTCGGTATTGCGAGTCAGTCTGTATCGGGAAATCAAGTAATCCTAGAAATCAATGGACTCAAAAATAATGGCATCAACCGACTGATTACCGTGAAAACCTTTCGCGCTCCTAATAATACCTGCCAGGCGAGAGCGTTTATTAAAATAAACCAAACTCCGAATCCCTTATCTCGCATCCATGTTACCCTTGCCAGTATTGTTCGCGTCCCTGGTATCGATATCGCCTTGGGTGGGAAAGTGAAAAGCCTGACTCTCATCGATACCCAACAAAACCAAGAAACTATCCCTTGTTTATCGAACTGTGAATTCGGTATTCAATTTGAAGAATATAGGACTTACGCACTGTACAATTTCACCATGATGTATATGAACGAAAATCCGTCGTTTCAGACTTTTAGCGATTAACTTCTGATCAATAGCGATCACTTAAAAATCATCAAAAAAGCACGTTAAAATGCCCGAAACCCATACCCCATATTTGGTCGATCCTGTCAATGCCTAAGTCCTAGAATAATTATCTTTTAAACGCTTTTCCACAGGATAAAATCCCCATGCTTCTCTCGAAACTACCCGCCCTTTCTCTCGGTCTAGCCCTCGCGACAATTCCGGTGAGCGCCTCGGCCAGTACCTTTAGTAATCTCTTCGCCTTCGGGGACAGTTTGACCGATAGCGGTAACGTGGCCATCGCCACCTACCCGAACTATCAACCCGTTCCCTTCGGTGGTTTGATGCCTTCCCTAGCGTACCAAAGCGGTCGCTTGACCAATGGGCCGACCTGGGTGGAAACCTTGGCAGCCCGTCTGGGGGTTAGCGCATCTCCGTACCTAGAGGGAGGGACGAATTTCGCATTCGGGGGCGCAAGAACTGGGCCTCTGGGAACCACCCCGCCGACTCCGCCCAGCTTACTAAACCAATTTGCCCTATTTCAAACGAGTACGGGGGGAATCGCCCCATCGAGCGCCCTGTACATGGTTTGGGGGGGGAGTAATAACGCTCGCGACGCGGCCGGACAGAAACTCGCAGGGGATAGTGCCGGGGCGAGCGCAACCTTGACGGTGGCAGTTGGCGATCTTATTACGATTATCGGGGGACTGAAAAGTGCGGGGGCTGTTCATATCCTGGTTCCCAATCTGCCAGATTTAGGGCTGTCACCAGAGGCGACGCGGGGGGTGTCGGGGGCGAGCGCAGCGGCCACGGCGGTTAGCGTGGAGTTTAATGCCCTTTTACGGAATTCATTGACAACTTTTCGCAATGATCCGACGCTCAATCTGATCGAGATCGATACCTTTAGTTATTTTGCCTCGATCACCAATTCGCCTGGTAGTTTCAGCTTAACAAACACCACCGCTCCCTGTGTGGATCTGACGACGGTTTGCACGAATCCGGATGAATATTTGTTCTATGATGGACTTCACCCCACCGCCGCAGTTCACCAGCAGTTCGGCGCGTTCGTAGGCACTCAGGTGGTGGTGGTTCCCGAACCGGGCGGGATTACCGGGATCTTGCTCGTTACGGGGATCGGTGCTTTGGTGACAAAACGAAAAGGAACGGGTTCGACTCGCTCGACCGTCGCTCGACTTCCCTGAATTGTTCCTCCTAATGGGACTTAGACAAAAAACAAATCGATAAAAGCCTCAACTCCAATCCCCGCTTGGGATTTACTTCGAGAAGCCCAAAATCGCTGAAACCCAGATATATCAAGGAAAATCATAAATCGAGGTTAACCCTTTGTCCCGTAATGGTTTGAGCCTTTTTTGCTGACCGAAAACGCCTAAGTCCCACTAATAAGCTAAAACGCACTTAAACCACCTAAAATAGAAATAGTAACTTGAGAAAATTCCTACTTATGCCAGCCAAAGATTTCCTAGACTTAGAAGAAAAGAAAAACTTACAAAAAGCTCTTAAAGAAGAAGAAAGAGCAGAGGTTAGGGAAAGAATTTTAATGTTTCTCTTGCTAAACGACGGAAAAACTCAACGAGAAATAGCTGAGTTTATTGGCTGTTCACTCAAAACAGTCGCCCCTTGGTGTGTTCATGGCGATTCTAACAATCTAGAAAGTCTAGAAGATGGGAGAAAAAATGGAAATCATAAAAAAGCCCCAGAGGAATATATTAATTTACTATTGAAAATAGTTGATGAAGACCCGAAAGAATTGGGATAGGAATTCGGGAGATGGACAGCGGCAAGATTAGCAGAGCATCTAGAAAAGGAAACAGGAATTAAACTGAGTGGCTCGCAAGTGAGAAGAATATTGAGAAGAAAAAAGTATGTGTATATCTGGGCGAAATCTAGTCTA
>NZ_JADBVM010000219.1:0-17092 GCF_020244875.1 Microcystis sp. M44BS1 | reverse complement strand
TCTAGAAAACAGAAAGGGTCAAAAAATCGGGAAAAAGCGAGAATCAAAGTAGCAAGGATTCACGCTCAAATCACCGATAGCAGAAAAGACCATTTACATAAGCTAACCACTCAATTAGTTCGGGAAAACCAAACGATTGTGGTTGAGAATTTAGCCGTCAAGAATATGGTCAAAAACCCGAAATTATCTCAGGCAATATCTGACGTTAGCTGGGGAGAAATCACTCGACAATTAGCCTATAAATGCCGTTGGTATGGCAGAAATTACATCGAAATAGATAGATGGTTTCCTAGCTCTAAAAGATGTAGTAATTGCGGGTATATTGCTGAGAAAATGCCGTTAAATGTTCGAGAGTGGGACTGTCCAGACTGTGGGATTCACCATGACCGAGATATTAACGCGAGTAAAAATATTTTGGCCGCAGGGCTTGCGGTGTCAGTCTGTAGAGCGACCTGATGACCAGAACAGAGTAAATCTGTTCTGGCAGGTGCGGAACCCCGCAAGGGAAAGAAGCAGAAACCTAAATCGTGAGGTTTGGGAATCGCCGTCCGTTTTACGGCGGCGAGGATGTCAACCTCCAGATGATTGGAATGACTTACTCAAAGAGGCGAAAAGTGCAATTAGCAGTTTACGGAAAGCTGCTTAGGGTTTGCTGAAAAAGCCGTAGGGTGCGTTCCCTAATGCAAGTCCTACTGCTCCACCAATCAATTTTGGGGAACGCACCATGCACGCTCATTGAAGTTGTGGGTTTAAGTGCGATGCCGAAGGCACTGCGTAGCAGTACGTCGCTCTGGTGGGTTTGGTTGACGGCCGAAGCCCCAACTGTGATCTTTGACTTCCCCATACAGAAATACTAAAAAATCAACAAAACCCTGACTGCAGGTCGCTTCTCAGAAAAAATTGAAAAGAGGCTACTGGGTACATTTTTCACTTGAAAATGGCTTTACCGTTGACTGTATCTGGAGTGGAGCGATTCCCTAGAGTTCGCTGTCTAGCGATCGCTAACCTGATTGTAACAGATAGTGTCATCAATCTCTAGAGTAAGCGATTCCCTCTGTAGCCATGTTTAGATAGCTAGTACATTTACACTGGAGAAGTTCAGTTATATCAAAGAATTTTAGTTATCTGGCTCTTCGGTTTATGTTATGCAATAGACGGGGGTTATAAGGGATGGAACCCTTATATAGAAAAGCATTTGGCGATTTTTGTCAATTGTTTTTGATCTAGAGCGAACTAATCAATTAAGTCTCTTGCCAGATAAGGATTTAGTCGATTTATGCTCCCCTATCGAACCATACTAAGTAACGAAGAACCAGCAATTCCAAATAGCCCACTTGATGTAAGTACAGTAGAGGAGAGGTGTTGACAATGACTTGAGGATTAGGCATTGACAATATCTTGTTCCAATTGTTCAGTCGTTAAAGAAAAAGGGGAGACTTGATAACGCCCCAAAATAGTTAAAAATTCTACTCGTGACATTCCGGCTAATTGGGCTGCACGTCCTGAAGATAGTTTGTCAAGTTCAAAAAGTTTAACGGCTGCCAATATTTTTAATTCTCTTGATAGATTTTCAGGAGTTTCTTTGAGACTAATTAAGATTTCTTCAGGAATTTCAAGGGAAATAGTGCTCATTTTCTTTCTCTCTCAATAATTGTCTCTATTCTACACCAATAAAATTAGTCCTTCTCTGTGAGCAGAATCAGTAACGGGTTTCCCCTCTCCAACCGACAGAATGAGCGGGTGCAGCCTATCTTGTCCTCAAGGGGTTGGAGACCAAGCCTCTACGGCTTTATGGCAATATAATCGTGCTTAATTTGGGTTAGCGATCGCGTTGAGGGGCAGTCAAGGGAGAACGCAAAGGCGAATCCGACATACTGCGCCACAATCCCTCACGGAAGACGATAGTTCGCCTGAGAAGGAGTAAAACAGGGGAAACTAATTGAGATTCCTTCTCCTGTGAATCGATGCGATCGCACTCTTAGGATACACTTATAAATGTGGTAAAATTTAAAATGAAAGCCAGAAAAACAATAAGGAAGTAAGGGCAGTAGCATGAACGACCAAAGTGCTGTAGATATTGAGCAATTCCTAGAGTATTTAGAAACTTCTGAGACGGCTGATGACGTGCTTCCCGAAGAAATTGAAGCGGCAGAGAAAGCCTATCAGGAGTATCTAGAAGGGCGCGATCCTGGCAAATCCTTAGTAAAGTTAAAGGCTGAATTAGGATGTGGCGTTACATCATCTTAAAACCAGCCGAGCGTTACCTAAAACGGTTACAGCCTCGTAGCCAAGAGCGTATCTTAAATGAACTGGATCAATTGCTGGTTAGTCCTACTCAGACAGATTTCAAGAAACTTAAAGGGCGTGAGGGTTATCGTCTGCGAGTTGGTAATTATCGGGTATTAATGCAAGTCAATCGAGAAGAACGGCTTTTCATTATCACTGAGATCGGTTCTCGTGGTGATATTTATAAATAATACCGAATCCGACATACCGCTCCACAATCCCTCACAGAAGAGGATGTTCGCCAGAGAAGGAGTAAAACGGGGGAAAGCACCTGAGACTGTTTCTTCTGTGAGTCGCTGTTCAGGAAGAGCTAGGATTAGTAGTTCCAGTGGTTCAGGGAGATGAACTGATTAGACAGAGGGATGTTAGCCGTTTCAAGATTGGCGATTGCCTTAACAACCTCCCCTCTACTGAGATTTTTTGAGTAGTCCCTATTCTCATAAATGGCCAAAATACCTGAATGGCGGGGGCTTTCTTGATGGAGGGCTTCAAAATCTCGGCAATTATGAGTTAGCAGGATTCGATTGTTTTGTCGGGCATAGTTCAAGACAACAGGATCAGGCTGTCCAGAAAGTCCTACTTCGTTGACCGTTATGACATCGTGACCAGCAACTCTCAGTATTTTGACAAGAACCTTGGCGAGGGAGTCTTCATCGATGAGTAACCGAAGGCTCAAGCACTATTCCCCTTTCTTCTAAATAACGGCGTTCTTCTTCTGCCTCTTGTTGCAAAAGAGACTGATGGGTTTGGCAATAACAAATAACTTCTTGAATCGCGGCTAAGGGTAAATCCCAATTATCTGCTGCTTCTAGGACGGTATCACCGTTGACCAGCAGATCCGACCAAACTGTATAGGCTCTTAGTTTCTTTCCCTTAAGGTAAAGCTGCTGTCGCCAGGAATGAGGACGCTTCTCTAAATACTGCCATTGGGTTTTTGCTGCGTTGGTGGTCATGGCGATGCCTTGATAAAAGCTCGTATCCCTAGTCTATCATCTGGTTGGTGCGGGGTAATCGTGCTTAATTTGGGTTAGCGATCGCGTTGAGGGGCAGTCAAGGGAGAACGCAAAGGCGAATCCGACATACTGCGCCACAATCCCTCACAGAAGACGATAGTTCGCCTGAGAAGGAGTAAAACAGGGGAAACTAATTGAGATTCCTTCCTTTGGGAGTCGCTGCTAGGGAGAGAAATATAAAGATTTATTAAATTGTAGCTTTTGATACTTTGTCGGGGGGGGAGTGTGTATAGTCCTTTTGTCCGTCTTTGTTGTTGGGTTGGGCTGTTGTTTGAACTAGGCTGCAAGAGGGGCGATCGCACTCCGAACCTGAAAAAGTAAAACTACAACCTTACACCAACAAAAACACTACTCAGGAGTAAAAAATGAAAAATTGCACATTAGCTTTGGCTCTTGGGACTGCTGTAGTTACTACAGTTCTTAGCTTGGTTGCTGAATCCGCTCACGCTCTTACATTCCGGTTCGATGGGTTACGAACTGATGATGATTCATTCGATTTAATCCTAACCACTGAAGATACACTAATAACTGAAAGTTATCCGTCTTACACTGACCCTCTGTGGGGGCCACTCGCTGGTACTTCCCCAGCTTATACCTTTACTGGTTACCGAGTCACGTCGGTGTCGGGGACATACACCGACGAAAGCATCACATATCCTATTGTTGGACTTCTTCCAGTTGGTTCGATTGTTTCCGCTGCTGGTGATCAGATTCCTCATTCCCCTACAGACAACCTTTTCAATCCCGATGGTGGATTTGCACCGGACTTCCCATTATTGCCAGTAGGAGACACATTCCGTAAATTTTCTTTTGGTGGTATAGCTTTCAATATCCAAGAAGGAACTTTGATAGAACCCTATCAAGTATTCGCCCGCTCAGATTTTAACTCAACTTGGTCGAACCCACCAGGCTTTTCTGACTATGCAGGCTGTCCCGGTTCTTGCGTTGGGGTTGTAGAAGTGGTGCCTGAACCCACTTCCACTCTCAGCCTTCTCGCCCTTGGCACTCTCGGTGCAGCCTCAACCCTCAAACGCAAACTGAAACCCTCTAAATCGACAGAAAAGGAAACCACAACAGTCTCCTAAAAACCATCAATAAAAAACTTGCGATCGCCCCTTCATTCACTCTCTTGAAGGGGTTTATTTTTACCATCTTTTTTAACCCAAAAAAAATCTCAGTGATCTTAGAAAAGGGTGAGAAACTCGGCTGAATTGATAATTGGAATCCCTTGATAAGTATCGATAATTAAAAAATCACCTTTTTTTGCGATCATAACTCGTGGTTAAATTAATCTGATGTTCGCGTTAAGGCTATTTTGAGACTTCCTCAACGAGGGAATCAGTGTTCAAGCCAACGACAGAATAAGAGTTTCAGCTTAACCCGTACTCACGTTAATTAGTCATCCCAATCTGAATTCCCAGGCAATCAAGTTAATCTAAAAGGTCTCTTGCATAAATCCGAAAACAAACGATAGAAACAATAATGGGAGGGACTTTCAGTTAATTATTTATTAGTAGTTGATAATCTTCAAAAATGTTGCTGTACAAGGATCGACTTAAGACTTTTGCAAGAGGTCTTTTGCAAGAGGTCTAAACAATTGCCTGACTTAAAGAATCTTGATTCTGGCTTTTTTGTAAGAGTTGAATGGGTTGATGAGTAACCAGAGAATAGAGAACATCAGGGTCAGAAACGTTGAATCCTGTAATAACTGGACTTCCCCCATACAGAAATACTAAAAAATTAACAAAACCCTTATGGAGCTTCTCAGAAAAAATTGAAAAGAGGCTACTGGGTACATTTTTCACTTGAAAATGGCTTTACCGTTGACTGTATCTGGAGTGGAGCGATTCCCTAGAGTTCGCTGTATAGCGATCGCTAACTTGATTGTAACAGATAGTGTCATCAATCTCTAGAGTAAGCGATTCCCTCTGTAGCCATGTTTAGATAGCTAGTACATTTACACTGGAGAAGTTCAGTTATATCAAAGAATTTTAGTTATTTTTTGACAAAAATTAGATAAATTGGCTTTTTTATCTAAAAACTCTAGTAATTCAGCTAGAGATTTTTGAGGATTTTTATATTTCTCGACCTGCCGATTTAGACTGAATTTAATTTCTTCGGGATATTCATCGAACAAATGACTTAAAAAAGTATCAGGAGATTGAGCCTTTATACCCCAAGTTTCTAAAGCTGAAAGTGAAAAATTGGTAAGATTATTAGTTAAAATTAGATTAGCTTTAGCCATAACAGCAGTTGCTAGAACATGACGGTCTTTTAAGTCATTTGTCATTAACTCAATTAAACCAGATGGCACTTCAATCATGGCTTCGGGAAAAGCTGCTTTCATTGTCTCCACTAAATTAAGGGCTTTTATTGAAGTTATATTATATCGATTAATCAGATTGCGGGTTGTTTCTTCTAAAATTAATTTCGACCAGTAAGGAGAGTATAAACCTTGCCAAGCAATTGATAATAAAGTATCGCGTAAATACTGAGGAATAAGAACACAAGCATCTAAAACAACCCTAGGCTCTGCTGTCATCTAGGTTTAATTCCTCATCTTTTCTGTATAGTCCTTCCGCTTCAGTCATGGCTACAAGGTTATTTAAAATTTGTTCTCTTTCTCGATATTTTTTCTCTTTATATATTAGCAAATCTTCTCGTTTTATTCGTTTATCACTGCCTACATTAGTCGATAAAATTTGCCCCTGTTCTAGTAATTTTATTAGATAAGAGTTAGAAACATTTAACAAATTAGCCGCTTCTTCTATAGTTAAATCCTGAGGGGTAACATTTAACTGAATTACCTGTCCCGATGCTAAGGCAGCCACACTGTAACGAAGTACCATTAAAACCGATTCGGGAATATGGATATTTTCTCCCTGTTCGGTTACGAGTCTCGTCGGTATTTCTCTATTAAGCAGCTGATTTAATTGGGTTATTTGTTCAGTTTCTTCGGGTTCGACAACAAAATGAGTTGGGTCAAAATTAGAATATTTACTCATATCAAAGAATGACTCCACGCATTTATATTATTTCACCTCATTTTAACATACCAATCTGACAGGGGGACAAGAACCCTGAAATTGATACATCATAAGCTTTATAGAGCTTTTGATCGAATAAGTTTTCCGCACTGGCTCTCATCTATCGATAAAATTCTGGCTCTTCTGGTTTCTGTCTGGAATTAATTTCTAGCTTTCTTCAGCCATTCCTAATATTTCTTGATAAAGAATTGGGCTAATTCTTTTGCCTTGACTCAAAAACTGATCTAAAATGGGTTTAACTTCAATAATAATTCCTTTCTTCTTGGCAATTAATAAAAGTCCAATTTTCGTCCTAATTTTTCGTCTATTAAGACTCGATTCGCTTTTAATTCTTCTGCCAAGATAATTGTAGCCGCTTCGCCTAAATCGAGTTTAAACTGAATTTGCAACTGTAATAATTGAGCGGGAGATTGAATGGTAAATACCTCAATCCACTGAGCAGTAGGAACAACCGAAGCAGCCCGATGATTTCCCGTGGTGACTTCATTATAAACTTCTTGGGGAATGATAATTTTACCAAAGAGTTTTTGGAGTAAGTTAAGTTGACCAACTTTAGCTAACTCACTTAACGGAGTGGTATTAGAGACAATAATCACGGGGGAGAATCTTCCAATAATTGGAGGGTCTCTGTAATTTCTTGTTCTAACTCTTCTCGATTTTGGTCGGGAAAGATGGCAACCCCATATTGACCCATAAGTTCGAGAACTTCTAAACGAGAGATTCCCAATAGCCTGCCGGCTATCCCACTACTAATTTCTCCATGTTTTAACAAAGTCATGATATATGCTATCTTAGCCTGTTCCTCTGCTTGTGAATGGAGAGATTCCGAGATATTAATAGGCAAATCAAATCGTATTGTTATGGTCATACGTCGGGATTATGCAGAAGTTTTTGGCTCTTTTAACTGCCAGATACTAACATTTTATACTAAATCCGTTGAGTAACGCACAGAAAACGGGTTTCTCGGAGAAACCCGTTTTCTGCTCATGCACTCATGCAAAAAGGGGAATAAATAATCAGTCTTTAATAACCAGATTTAGTATTACAACAGATTTGCGCCCGTAGGTTGATTTGATCTATCATTTTTCTAGAGTAAAAACAGACGGTTCTTCCTTACTTGGTATAGTTCGATAGGGTGGCATAAATCGACTAAATTCTTATCTGGCAAGAGATTTAATTGATTAGTTCCCTCTAGATCGAAAACAATTGATAAAAATCGCCAAATGCCTTTCTCTATAAGGGTTTCATCCCTTATAACCTCCGTCCATTGCATAACACAAACCGAAGAACCTTATTTAGGGTTTGCGGCAAAAAGCTTTTCGGTGGTGGCAGGGTGTGGGGTAGTGGAGCATTTGGCTGAAATTTCCCTAAACCCCTAAATCCCTATCACCCTATCTCTCGACTCCTGAATTCTGTCTCCGCGAGAGATTAACTTGCTTGGGAGGAGACAAAACCCGATAACTCGCGAAAACGGATCTCATCGCGGTGGGGATCAGAGCGACTAACTTGTACTTGGAAGCGATCGCCTAAAGATACCGAGCGCTCAAAACGATGGGGTAATTCTAACCCCAATTCCTCCAATAAAATCAAGCCTAAATTTTCCTCTTCCCGCAGCCAGCGCAATACCAGAGCTTGCCAGACTTGATCTCCCTGTCGTCGCAAAAATTCCAAACTCCAATAACGATTAGTTTGTCGTTCCACCGAGGTGGCTTCTTGGGCCGAACTAGCGACACTATAGAGAATTTCCTGCATTCTATCCCGGGTAAAAGGCAGTTTATCGCCCCGGAGATGGGCTTTTAGTTGAAAATGGGTCAAAAGGTCAGTATAACGGCGAATTGGTGAAGTTACTTGGGAATAGGTATTCAATCCCAGACTAGCATGACGGTTAGGAATCGTCGTCATCTCACTGCGCGGCATACAGCGACGCAAGGCACAGGAACGCACCGGGCCCGCAGGTAGTAAAATTAACTCCTCATCGGGGGGTAATTCCGGTTGTGGTTGTCCGCGGAAAGGCACGGGTATCTCGTGTTCCTGACAGTAGCGACCGGCGATTTCTCCGGCTAAAATCATCATTTCCGCCACTAATTGCCGAGATGGAGAAACTTCCTGCAATTCTACGATAATTTCGTCGTTATCCTTCACCTTAATGGATGATTCTGGCATTTGGATGTTAATCGATCCCTGAGATTTGCGCCATGCGTGGCGTTGTTTTGCCCAACGGTTGAGAATCTTCACTTCCGGTTCATGCTGCAGATCCAGATGTAACATTTCGTCCACATCTTCGTAGGTGAGGCGATAGGTAGGTTTAATTGTACTAGGATGAATCCGATAATCTGCGATCGCCCCTGTTTCATCGAGGATTACCCCAAAACTCAATGCGGGACACAGTTTACCCTGTACCAAACTCATCGGACCTGCGGCCAATTCTAGGGGAAACATGGGAACCATTCCCGTGGGAAGATAAAGACTGGTACTGCGACGACGCGCTTCTAGGTCTAATTCATCATCGGGATGCACTAAACGGCTAGGATCGGCAATATGGATCCAGAGACGATGACCACCATCCGCGAGCATTTCCACCGATAATCCGTCATCGATTTCCTCGGTACTTTCATCGTCGATGGTATAAATTTTTTGGTGGGTTAAATCGAGACGATTGTTGACATCCGCATCCGCAGGGGGATTGAGTAAATTAAGACGCGTCACATCAAGTACCTTTTTCGAGAATTGAACAGGGTAGGAACTGCGTCGCAGGAAAAGGTTTTCGTGACTACTCCACCATTTCAAATCGACTAACAATTCAAAAGCAGCCTCGGGGGTTTGGGAACGGCCCAGCAGCGAGAGTATGTCCATGGCTGCTGGATATTTTTGTTCGGGTTGGAGGATAAATTTTTCTAGAGATTCCAGACGAATTCGATCGCTTTCTGACCATTCTACCGTTTCACCGGCCAGGGCCTGTTGGAGACGTTGGAGAAATTGGCTTTTTTCCCGTTGACGCTGTTGTTCCACCTCTAGCTGGTGTTTGATTTCCTCTACCTGATTTTCCGAGCGGGCTTCGTAACCATCCCCTTTATTTTTAAAATAAACTTTATCATCACTCAAGAGACAATGGGCCGCATAGCAAAACTGGGGACCGCGATCGGAAAAGAGAATCTCGGCCATGGTTTCGGGAGTGACTAACTGATTTTCCCCGGCTAATAATTCCCAGGCCACTTCTAAACCACTAGCATCTAGATAGGGTTGGACTTCCCGCAGAAAATTGCCAATCTCTTTATAGTTGGACGGACCTGCTTTGATAATGTAATCGAAGCGTTGGGGACGCAGTTTATGCGGGTTTCCCCCTTGATCGATGACGATCCAATCTTTTTTACCTTCTGGGCGATCGATCACCCCTAAGCGCCTTTCTCCTTGGACTCGAAATTCTACCAGCGTTCCCTTTTCCACTGCTTCCCCTTACTGCCTATCTATTTTGTCTATTTTCTATCATCCTCGATCGATTACTCGATCGGCAAGAGCAATCATCAATCCCCACCCACTAGATAGGTATAACGTCGCAAACTGCGTTCATAATCCTGTAGTAGTAATTGGGATTCTTCCACAGTCATGCGATTTTCCTGCAAAGCTTGTTCACAACGAAGACGAATTCTTTCTAACAGGTCTTCCGCAGAATATTGTACATAACCTAATACTTCCGTGATCGTATCTCCTTTGACTAGATACTCGATATCGTATCCCTTGGGACTCATCTGAATATGTACCACGTTAGTATCGCCAAAAAGATTATGTAAATTGCCCATAATCTCTTGATAAGCACCCACCAGAAACATTCCTAGATAATAGGGTTCCGGAGAATGTTTCCCGTTTTTGTACTCCAACGGATGCAATTCTAAAACTGATTTTACGTCCCCGCGCAAATCGATAAACTGAGCAATTTTCCCATCACTATCACAGGTTAAATCGGCGAGAATTCCCCTTTGAGTAGGTTCTCGATCGAGACGATGGATCGGCATAATTGGGAATAGTTGATCGATCGCCCAACTATCGGGAACTGACTGAAAAACCGAGAGATTGGCATAATAAATTGAGGCCATAATTTGCTCTAAGTCTTCCAAGTCATCGGGAACATAATCCTCTTGTCGGGCCACTTGCAGAATTTTGTGACAACAAGCCCAGTACAATTGTTCGGCTCTAGCTCGTTCTTTGAGACTGAGATAACCGAAATTAAACAGACTAATCGCCTCCTCTTTGAACTGTCCCGCATCGTGATAAGCTTCCTGATAATTGCGCTCATCGATACCCGTGTAGGTTTCCCAGAGATTACGGAGGATAAGATGTTCTTTCCCATTGCAGGGATCGGGAGGATTTTGGGGAACCTCGCTACTTCCCAAGATATCAAAGACTAACACCGATTGATGAGAAGCGATCGCCCGTCCACTTTCACTGATGAGAATTGGGGGTGAAATCTGGGCATCTTCACAAGCTTCTTTGACCTCAGCCACGATATCATTAGCATAATTCTGCATATTGTAGTTTTTTGAGGCGTAGAAGTTAGTTTTTGAGCCATCATAATCGACCCCTAAACCACCCCCCACATCGAGATAGGTCATATTTGCCCCTAATTTCGCTAATTCCACATAAATCTGACTAGCTTCGCGAATGGCATCCTTAATGACGCTAATAGCGGAGATTTGCGACCCGATATGATAGTGCAGCAGTTGCAGACAATCTAACATTCCCGCTTGTTCTAATTCCGTCACCACCGTTAAGATTTCGGGGACGGTTAAACCGAATTTTGCCCGGTCTCCCGTGGAACATCCCCAACGGCCCACCCCTTTTGTCCCCAGTTTCGCACGCACTCCCAAATGAGGGGCAATTCCTAACTGACGACTGACGCGCAGGGTTAAATATAATTCTTCCAATTGTTCGATGACAATCAAAGGCCGATGACCGAGACGAGTGGTCAACAGGGCTGTTTCCAGGTATTCTTTGTCCTTATAGCCGTTACAAATTAGCAATGGTTGTGTTTTGTCATTTTTGCCGTTTAAGGCAGGTTCTAGGGTAGCTAAAGCAATCATTAGCTCAGGTTTTGAACCAGCCTCCAACCCAAATTGATAGGGTTTGCCAAAACGCACTAAAGACTCGACGATGTGACGGTGTTGATTGCACTTGATCGGATAGACACCGCGATAGACATTGGCATAATTATAACGGGCGATCGCTCGGTTAAAACAGGCATTCAGGCGCTCGATCCGGTCTTCCAAAATATCACTAAACCGAATTAACAAGGGTAAACCGATATTACGCCGCTTAATCGCCGAAACTAACTCGTATAAGTCCAAAGAACCGCCCCTTTCTCCCTGGGGCGAGACGGTGATATTTCCCGCGGCATTAATCGAGAAATAGGGTTCTCCCCAGCCTTGGATGCGATAGAGATTTTCGCTATCTTCGATCGACCAATGTTTAACGGGGGCAACTTTTTCGAGGTTGTTACCGTCAGAAGGGGTCAGATCAAGTTGAGATAATTGCTTTTCTAGTTTCTTAAGTTGAGTTTTACCCGCCATTGTCTATCGATCGCTCCGTGTGAGACTCCAATCTTCTATCTTAAGTCAGACTTCCTGTCTGCGACCAAGATTCCGATCGTGATAGAATCTATTAGCCGTTAGGAGGCAAAAGGCAAGGGGCCGCTTTGTACACCCTAAACCCCACCCCCCAATCTCCCCATTCCCCCATCACCCCAACACCCTTCTACCAAAAATTTTATAGTGAACCGCTTATGCAATTATTAGACTCAAAAGGACGTTTATTCGGTAAATTTAGCTTGCTTGATATCGGAGCGGCCTTAGTAATTTTATTGACAATTATCGGTATTTTTGTTGTCCCTGGAACGAGTGGTAAAAGTACGATCGCTCAAGTTACCAAAGAACCCATAGAAGTGGATGTTATTGTCCGGGGTTTAAGTGTTCTCAATCCCAATGCTTTGATTAATCAATTCAATACCGAGAAGAAAACTAATATTGTTATTCGTAATCAACCGGCCGGTCAAGTGGATATAAAAAATGTTAAACCTTTATCGAGAAATGTCTTAGTTCCGCAGCCAGATGGTAGTGTAAAAGTCCTACCCGATCCCCGCACAGAAAACTATTCTCAAGATATGATTATGACTCTCAGTGGTCAAGCGGAAGTTACTGATACTGGTGCGGTTGTTGGCGGTCAAAAGGTGAAAATTGGCACTTTAATCGAGTTAGAAGGAGATAACTATAATTTCAACACCAGTGTTATCGATGTCCGTTTACCAAAAAGGTCTTAGTTAGTAAACAGTGAGCAGTAAACAGTGAAAAGACAGCAGGAAACTTCCATGTAACACTGCTCACTTGAAAACTCAAATCTGATAACTGATAACTGATAACTGATAAGAGGATTAACTGCTATTTATACACCGCCTTTAGCTCGTTTGATCGAGCAGTTACAAAAATTACCCGGGGTGGGACCCAAAAGCGCCCAACGTTTGGCCCTGTATATTCTCAAACGACCGGAACAAGATGCGATCGAATTGGCCCAGGCGATCGTGGCAGCCAAAAAACAAGTAGGATTATGTCAGGTTTGTTTTCATCTTTCGGCCGAACCGATCTGCGAAATTTGCCGCAATCCTAACCGGGAAACGGGGACTATCTGTGTGGTAGCTGACTCCAGAGATGTGATTGCTTTGGAGAAAACTAGGGAATATTCGGGCAAATATCACGTTTTAGGGGGTGTTATCTCACCTATGGATGGGATTGGACCGGATCAATTAAATATACAGTCTTTAGTCACCAGAGTCAGCCAGAAAAAAATTCAGGAAGTTATCTTAGCTATCAGTCCCAGTGTCGAAGGGGAAACCACGACTTTGTATATCGGGGGTTTACTAAAACCCTTCACTAAAGTTACCCGTATCGCTTTTGGGTTGCCCATGGGCGGCGATCTAGAATACGCTGATGAAGTAACCCTAGCGAGAGCTTTAGAAGGTCGTCGGGAATTGTAAAATCTCGCCAAGGTTGGGATTAAGTAGGGCTTGCTGAATAAATGTGAAATGTAGGCAAGGTAAGGGTTTTGTGGCTTTTCTCGTGAAACAGGTGCAAGATTTTGAAAGAATCGTGCTTCAAAACCTTGCGTCTTCATCGGCCCGCGTCCTGTAGGGGCGAAGCATTCGGGCAATAACCTATCGGTGAAACCGGAGATTTTCTATCCGAATGCTTCGCCCGTACTTTTTCAGCAGACCCTAACTATTCTGGAAAGATTTGGCAGATTAAGTGGCTTGGGCAAGGAAACAGAGATGAAACGAGATGAGGTACTGGCAATTCTAGACGCACACAGGGAAGAGTTACAAAAACTGGGGGTCAAATCTTTGTCTTTATTTGGTTCAGTTGCCAGGGATGAAGCTCATGCGGACAGTGATGTGGACTTGTTAGTAGAATTTAATCGACAAGGTGGTTTTTTTCAACTTCTGCAAGTACAGTATTATTTAGAAGATATTCTGGGATGTTCTGTGGATTTAGGAACTCAGGATGCCTTAAGAGAACATTTACGAGAACCTGTGCTGGAGGATGTTATCAATGCCTTCTAGAGATTGGCGACTTCGCCTTCAAGACATTTTAGAATCTATCAGGGAAATTGAACAGCGTACAAAGGGAATGACGTTTGAGGAATTTGCTAAGAATCAAACAACTGTCAAAGCGGTTCTCTATGATTTTATCATTATTGGAGAAGCAACTAGAAATGTACCAAAGGAAATTCAGTCTCGCCATCCTCTTATTCCTTGGCGTTTGATGGGAGGAATGAGAAATGTTGCAACTCACGAATATTTTCAAGTTAATTTAAGTAGAGTTTGGGCAACAATTCAAGAAGATTTACCGACCTTAGTGCCACAACTACAAGAAGTGTTAGAAAGCGAAATAGAAGCAGAATAGTTGTTGGATAAGCGAAAGCAAAAAAATACACCCCTTCAACTGACTGAATAAAGGGGTGGCAATGGTCGTATTTTTAGAAGCAATTTAGCCTACTTTTGTGGTTTCTTGTCCGGTGGATTTAGAGGACTTCAGTTTGCGCTTGAGGGTTGAGGTTGCGCCGAGTGTACCGAGGGCGAGGAGGCTTAAAATAGAAGAAGGCTCTGGAGATTTTACGCTGGCAAAACCAACAATATAATTGCCACTAATATCGGTAGGAACAGTATCGGTAGCCCCTGGAGCATCATCAAGAGCTTTCCATGTCGTCCCATCATATAGAAAACCATGAGCTAGACCATTAGGACTTTTTCGATAGTAACCAACAAGGTTATTCCCATCAATACCAACTACACCTGTTCCTTTTGCTCCTGGAAAGTTCAGAGTATTCCATGTCGTTCCATCATATAGGAAACCATTTTCAACTCCATTAGCATCTAGGTATAATCCCACAATATTGTTATTAGAAATGCCAAAAGCGTATGTTAGTGTTGATCCTGGAAAGTCAAGATTAGTCCACGTTGTTCCATTGTATAGATATCCATGATCCGTACCACCTTCTCTATAGGCGCCAACGATATTACCACCTTGGACTCCATAAGCCGCTGTTGCTTCTGCTCCAGGAAAATCAAGTGTGTTCCAAGTTACTCCATTATATAGATATCCACGTCTTTGATTTGAAGTATCTCCATACCAACCAACGATATTATTACCATCAATACCATAGGCGTGTGTAAATGTTGAGTTTGGTACATCGATATAATTCCAAGTCACACCGTCGTATAAAAAACCGCGTGCATTTCCTTGATTGTCCTTATACCAACCAACAATATTAGTGCCGTCTATTGAACGAGCACTTGTCTCTAATGATTCGGGTACATTGAGGATAGTATAATTATTGCCGTCCGTAACGAAGCCAAAAAACGTCTCCTCTAGAGCATTTACTTTATCGGGCATCAGCCCGCCAGTAAAAACTGCTACTAATGTAATGCCAGCAGTTGTAATGCCAGCAGTTTTTGAAAAACTTTTTATACCTAACCTATTCATAAACTCTTTTTTGATTGCAGAGAAGGTGGACTTACCGAAACTATACACACTACCCCCCCCATAACTGTATCAAAAGCTACAATTTACAAATCTTTACATTCCCCTCCCTAACACGGACTCACCTGGGACAATAGGGACATCCCCCAAGAAATGCCTCCTCAACGCTCAGATGAGTTTGGAGTTAGAGGACAACCAGAATAACTACCCATATCAACTGACGGGACTTAAATGCCCCAATTCGACGCTCACCGCATCAAAGCGATTGTCCCCAGGGCGATAGGAGAGAATTTCCAAGCCAATCGGCTCGCCACTGGTGGAATCCTTAATCAAAATCACTCCATCCCCCAGTTCAGTACAAATCTGCTCCTTTCTGGGGGATTGCCAAAAGACAGTGAGTAATTCCGTTTCCGGTTCATAGAAAACTTTTACTTGAGCCATAGCGTTTTCCCTTAAGCAGAATTTACGCCGCCTCCAGTTCATAATGCAAGACCAGAAGCTCATCGCCTGGCAGAATAGCCATCGCATATTCCCGCCCCTGACTGTCAGAAAATTCCACTAAATATTGATAGCGCGAACCTTTTTCATATACCTCAACCACTGTTCCCACCTGTCCGCTTGGCAAGCTGGGGACAGCTTCATAATCTGGCTCAACTAAAGTCAATCGCTCCCGAGGGACGGAGTTGAGGATGGCAACCGGATCTAAGAGTTTGATGTCTTTCATTTTACTTCACTTGATAAAGGCAGAAATTAGGCGAGGGTTGGGATTAATTAAGCCGATTTCCCAGATAGTTCGCAGTTGTGTTCCTTCCCGTTTTGGTATCGTCCAATCCACTTTAAACTGCTGGCCGAATTCCGTGACCGCTTGTTGCACAACTTCCCCCTCCAGGGCAGCCTGTTCGATGAGCGATCGCAAAACCTCAGCATTCTCGGCAGTTATTCCCAGACGAGAGCGAAAGACTCTGGCTTTATTTTTTCCCCTGGAATGTTCTGGATTTAAGCAATAGCCAATCAGTTTTTCCATCGAGACTTCTGCCAGTTCCCCGTTGGGTAATTTCATCTGCGGCACTCCGAACTTTCTGATTCCCCTCAGAGCAATTCTATTCGCAATTGGCGGCCTACCACAGAAGCCGCCCGTTGGATGGTATCGAGAGAAACGCCCGCCTTTTCCGGATCGAGGGGGCGGTCGAGTTGCGCCCGGCTGGTCTGCATCTGCACCGCCATCTCTGTTTTGGTCAGAGAGAGCCGTTTCATCTCCTCAGCCAACTGCCGCAACCGCACCCGTTTGAGCGCCGCCGCACTACAGTCCTCGTAAAGACCTTCTTCTTTGAGAAAATCATCGAAATCAGAGCCAGTATGGGGGTTAGCGGTCATATTTTTCGTGTTCCTTCTTGCGCTTGAGAGCTAAATCGATTTCCTGTTTGGGGGTTTTTTGGGACTTCGCCGATGTTGCCGTGCAGCAAAATCATCTCCCCTTGGCTGATGTAGAAAATGACCCGTGCGATGCGCCCGCCAGTCAGCTTGCTCCGCACTTCCCACAGGTCTTTGTAGCCAGAAAGGGAACGGCATAGGGGCAAGCCGATGGGGGTAGTGATTCGGTAGTAGTGGTAAGCCATCTTGCTTATCTGGACTGAGTCGTGTAGAATATTTACTAATAAAAATAATTGCTTGATAAATGTTGGGGATTTGGTTTTTATGATTGCTATTTTTATCAATATCTTCTCTT
>NZ_JADBVM010000218.1:0-4533 GCF_020244875.1 Microcystis sp. M44BS1 | reverse complement strand
GAAATGGGGCGAAAGTCTGTGGACTCTGTGTAAGACAGTACATGGTTTTTTAACTGTGGTATGCGACGGTGGTGGAAGCAGAAACTTAAATCGTGAGGTTTAGGAATCGCCGCACTTTTAGGGCGGCGAGGATGTCAAGAATTTCTCCTTAATTTTTCTGCGATCACTGCCATTTTATGGCAAATTTAAGGAGAGCAAACTTAATATAGAATTAAGATTCACTAAAGTCTTTTTGAGGTATGGACAATGTTTCTTCGCCTAGTTTGTGCGTTTTTTTTGCCGCCCTTAGCCGTATTTTTAACCACGGGACTGAGTTTAGCCTTTGTTATTAACATTATCTTAACTTTAATTGGTTATGTACCTGGCATTATCCACGCTTTCTGGATTGTCTCCAAAGAAGCGGAGAATTCCTAGTTAGGGTCTGCTGAAAAAGTTTTTCGTGGGGGCAAGCTGTGGGGTGTCGGCCGTGGTATTTTACCCATTTTCAGGGAAAAAGTGTCTAAATTTTCCCCCCGATCACTCCAATGGTCAGCACTTTTTGATGTCAAAAAAGTCTAAAAGTCTTACCCAACAAGGTTTTTAGATTTATTCAGCCAAACCTATCTAGATGCTTAAAGACCGATTGAGGATAAAATACCTAGTTTCAAGAGACAAGAGCTTATTTCATAGCAAGGAGAGAGTGAAAAGGCTCTCTCCTTAATTATTGCTATTCGTCGTCGTCGCTGGCGCCAACTTGCTTGAGATGAATATGTTTTCTCCCCAAAGTAATTTCAAATTCATCTCCCGGTTTGAGTCCCATTTTTTTGGTGTAGGCCGAACCGATCAGGAGATTATTATTTGATTGGACACTGATCCGGTAGCTGGCCGAGCGCCCACCTCGTCCATGACCATTGGCACTGCTATCTAAGTCAATTCCCTCAGCATCGATTAAAGCATTGAGAAATTTCATCATATTAACGCGTTCGATACCATTTTTTGTCATGGTATAGTAGCCGCATTCCCGGGCTTTTTCCTCTTTGCTGAGGTTGCCTAGCTGTTTAACTTTCTCAATTAGTTCGAGGCCAGTCAGGGGTTCTGGATTGGTAGTTGTGTTCATTTAAGTTCGCAGTAGATAAGTAACGGTTAGGGTCATCAAGGCTAGTCGAGGAGAATTGCTCCCCCTGACCAGAAACAATCGGGTTACGATTGATCTCTACACTTATCTTACACGGTATAAACTAAAAATTATCACTTGCTTGGGGAAATTGATTGTAATGGATTAGACTCTATCTCTCGATCGAAATCTTAAGAGAATTTATCAATGTTGATCGAGATGCCGGGGTAAGGGAGGTTGGCCTTTCTCTCATCAATGAGAGCCGGGGTAGGATAGAGATCAAGAGGTAAAAATGAGGGATAATGAAGCTAACAACTAGGGGTCACTATAGTGTTAAAGCCTTGCTGGATCTTAGTTTACAACCGAGGGGGACTCCCGTATCGGTAAAATCGATCGCCCTGCGTCAAGATATCCCGGCTGCTTATCTAGAGAAATTGCTGATAGAAATGCGACGAGCGGGGTTAGTTCGTTCCTTTCGGGGATCGCAAGGGGGTTATCAGTTGGCTAGGCCAGCAAATCGTATCTCGTTGGGGCAAATTTTGGAGGCAGTGGGAGAGACAATCGAGCCATTATCAGGTTATCATCCCAGGGACGAACAGGCAGAAGATTGGGTGACATTTACTATCTGGAAACACCTCCACGAGAAATTAAAAGAGGCCCTAGGGAAGATTACCTTAGCCGATTTATACTACGATGCCCGTAGCTGGATCGCCGCTAGGGGAGAGGAAACCAGCTTTATCGTTTAGTAGTTTAGAGGTTATGACAGGAACAACTCAAGCAAAGATTTATGGGGGAGGTTGTCACTGTGGAGCGATCCGTTTTCAAGTGGCGATCGAGCATGATCAAGCTCTAGACTGTAATTGTTCGATTTGTCAGAAAAAAGGCTTTTTGCATCTGATTGTTCCCTCAGCACAATTTACCCTCCTAAGCGGTGAAGATTTCTTAAGTACCTATACATTTAATACCCACACAGCCCAACATTATTTTTGTCGTGTTTGTGGTATTCATCCTTTCTATCGTCCCCGCTCCCATCCTGACGCTATAGATATAAACCTGCGCTGTTTGGATGGCAATGTCTTGGAAGATTTTCAGATCCAGTTCTTTGATGGAGCTAACTGGGAAGACAATATTGAGAAAATTCGGGATATCGATGGTAAAAGGGAGTAATTGTGAAGGAAACGGCAACGGCGATCATTTTAGTATTAGGGGCGGTTTTAGATTATCTGGTGGGCGATCCTTGGGGATGGATTCATCCAGTGCAGGTGATGGGGGCGATTATTGCTGTTGCCAGCAAAGTTATTCTTAATTGGACGCAGGAAAAAATTCGGCAACGTTTAGCGGGCATAATTCTGGGACTAGGTTTAATTATCTTGGCTGGGGTCTTAACTTGGCTAGGAATCCAATGGTTAGGTCAGGTCAATTTGCTGCTGAGTTGCCTAGTACAAGTGATTCTCTTGGCTAGTTGTTTAGCCGGTAGAAGTTTACGCAGGGCTGCCGAAACAGTCATCGCACCTTTACAAGCGGAAAATATCACCTTAGCTCGTTGCCAACTAAGTTTATACGTTGGTCGCGACACAGATAATCTCGGACGGGAAGACATCCTTCGCGCCCTATTAGAAACTGTCAGTGAAAATGCTGTGGATGGAGTTACTGCGCCGCTTTTTTATGCCCTTCTCGGTGCTTTTCTGGGGGTGGGACCAGTTCCCCTCGCTTGCGCTTATAAAGCCGCTAGTACCCTCGATTCGATGATTGGCTATCGTCGGCCGCCCTACACCCATATTGGCTGGTTTAGTGCTAAAAGCGAGGATGTTTTGACATGGCTACCCTGTCGTTTAACGGTCTTAACTCTCGCCCTAATTTCGGGCCGGCCGGGGCGGGTTTTAAGCATTTGTTGGCGCGATGCCCGTCGGGATCCTAGTCCTAATTCCGGTTGGAGTGAATGCGTCTATGGGGCGATTTTGGGGGTGCAATTGGGGGGGGAAAATCAATACCGGGGCCAGATTGTGGAAAAACCTTTATTGGGGGATAACCTCAACCCGATTACCGTCAAAACCGTCGAACAGGCTTTGAATTTAACTCGTACTTGTGTATTACTTTGGTTGGCGATCGCTGTTAGCTGCTTAGTTGCTAGAGATTTTGCTCAATTTTAGCGACCAGAGGCGACGGCGTTGACGGGATTGACGCTGCCAGTAACGGATAATTAGGGAGAAGGTCAAGAATAGGGATTGCAGTATCTGTATCTGTCCGCAGAGACGTTGATAGTTTTGTCGGAGATGATAGGTTTTCGCCCCAGCGATGACAATATATTCTGGAGCGGGGTAAAAAATGTGGTGTAAACGTCGTTCCACCCGGTTTAAAATTTTGGTCACTCGCCCTAAAATCCGCCGCAATTGCCACAATTTCCAGACTAGAAAGCAATTAAATAAAGTTAAGCCTAGATTGAAGCCGAGGACAAAAAAGAACATGATCGAGGCAATGGTCGAGTTATGCCAATTTTAGCCTAGATTCCCCACTTCAAAGTGTAGGGGAGAGAAATCTAATACTAAATCCGTTGAGTAACGCACAGAAAACGGGTTTCTCGGAGAAACCCGTTTTCTACTCATGCAAAAGGCAAAGATTTAGCGTCCGAGGGCGTGTAATCCGTTAATAATTTCGGCACAGCGCTCGGTAACTGTCTGTAAAGCTTCTCTTTTGCTAGAAATCGGTGGCGGCAGCACTTCCCCGATGCGAATAGTTAAGGGGATACTATGGGGAAAAGAAGAACCTTTTTGAAAAATCTTTTCTGTCCCCCACAAACTGACGGGTAACAGGGGAACTCCCGCTTTAGCGGCAATCATCGCCGCGCCTAGTTTTGGTTGATGGATCAATCCGTCCTCGGTGCGGGTTCCCTCCAGAAACACTCCTACTGCCCAGCCCGCTGCTAAGGCTGCCATCGCCGCCCGAATTGCCCCGCGATCACCACTGCTGCGTTTGACGGGATAGGCCCCGTAAAGAGCGATCGCCTGTTTTAAAATCGGGATGGTAAATAATTCTTCTTTAGCCATATAAGCTACGGGACGACGCACGGCACAGGATAATAGAGGTGGATCGAAGTAACTGGCGTGATTGCAGACGATAATCAGAGGATGACGCCGGGGGACATTTTCCACTCCGTAAATGCGGCCGCGGAAATAGCCGTGTAGGGTTGGGCTAACGATCGACCATTTAAAGAGATGATATAAAACTAAACTGGCAAAAGGTTCTCGCTCTTGAGGCTGGTTCATCGGAAATTTTGGGTCTGAAACCCCGCCGTTCTACGGCGGCTTTACGTTAGAATTAAAAGGCCAGTCTCGAAAACCAAGTGGACGGCGCAGCACCTGGAAAACTCGGCTTAGGGGGTTCCGACCAGAAAAGCTTGGCCGGGTAAAAAGTCGCGCGCAACAAGTACAAGAAGCTATAGG
>NZ_JADBVM010000217.1:0-9014 GCF_020244875.1 Microcystis sp. M44BS1 | reverse complement strand
TGGTCGAGGGAATCAACAATAAACTTAAACTAATAAAACGGAGAGCCTATGGCTTTAGAAACTTTCGTAATTTTTGGGTTAGAAGTATGTTATCTTGGCATCTTGTCTGTTGATTTAGCATAAAGAGTAACGAAGAGCCAATTTTTTTTGTCTCTAGTAATTCCTGAAAATATCTAGCGTTAAAAGAGGAAGATTCCTCGATGACACCGGGGACAAAGAAATGGCTTTATCTTTGGCATCCGGGAAAATTCTGACTATTTCCCCGTCCTTCACTTCCTATCTATCGCCCTGGCAGCATCATCAGCTAAACTGACTAATATCAGTTATTTTAGCTATCAGCATCGAAATTCCCCTTATTCTGGCAGTTAAACGGGAGAAGATCGACTAGATTGTTCTTTTTCGGACTGTTAGCGGTTAGGATGTATTACTTGGGGGACGATCGAGATAGATCAAGAAAGTGCGATAGTACAGATAAGAGATCAGGGAAAATTTTTTCGCCCAACCTAAACCTTTTTGACACTGACGTTCTATGATGCCTCATATCTTCCTATTTTTAGAGATTTTTGCCCAAGAAGGCGGTATTCAATCCTATATCAAGGATGTTCTGCCAGCTTATCTCACTTTGCCCGATTGCGAGGCGGCCGAGGTTTTTTTACTGCGGGATGCCCCTGATTGTCCTAATCCTTTCAAAAATCAAGGTATTACCTTTCATTACCTGAAAAATAACTCAGCAACTCTCGGACGCATTCAATTAGCCCTTAAGTTTCTGGTTTCTCTCCTCATGAAACGTCCCCAACGGGTTTTTTGTGGTCATATAAATTTAGCCCCCCTCACCCGTCTTTACTGTCAAGTTTTAGGCATACCCTACACCGTCCTCACCTACGGCAATGAAGTCTGGGAACCTTTAGCAAATTCGCAAAAACAGGCCCTGCAAGCGGCCGCATCGATCTGGACAATTAGCCGTTACACTCGCGATCTTATGTGTGAGGCTAACGCTATTGATCCCAAAAAAGTAGCAATTCTCCCCTGTGTGGTGGATGAGGAAAAGTTTAATTTAGGCGAAAAGTCCTTGACATTAATCAAAAAATATGATATAGAAAATGCCAAAGTTTTATTAACAGTGGCCCGGTTGTGGTCGGGGGATATCCATAAAGGGGTAGATGTTACCATTCGGGCCCTGCCGACAATTCTAGAGACTTATCCCGAAGTAAAATATCTAGTCATCGGACGAGGGGACGATCGCCCCAGGTTAGAAGCTTTAACCAAGCAGTTAGGAGTGGATAAACAGGTAATTTTCGCGGGTTTTGTCCCCACAGAAGAATTAGCCGACCATTATCGTTTAGCCGATGCTTACGTTATGCCCTCCCGGGAAGGATTCGGGATTGTTTACCTAGAGGCCATGGCCTGTGGTATTCCCGTGATTTCTGGAGATGAGGACGGTTCAGCAGAGCCGCTGCAGGATGGTTTGGTGGGGTGGCGCGTTCCCTATCGAGATGCCGAAAAGGTGGCTAAAGCTTGTCTAGAAATTTTGCCAGGTCAGGATCAACGTTGTCACCCGCAATGGTTGCGTCAACAAACTGTAACTAAATTCGGCAAAAAGACTTTACAAGCAAAATTACGGCAGTTAATCTAATTATAACTTCATTGGGCATCGTCTCCTCAATACCAGCCACTGACTAGCCAAAACCACAACTTTGTCACTCATTATTAAGATAACTGCTATACTCCTCTATGGCTTCCCCAAAAGATTTTATTAGTCCGGTCAATTCTGGTCAAAAGTTGGTCTATCCTTTTCGCAACTATCTTAACTATCTTCACGAAAAATACTCTGATTTACAGACGGGTAAGATCGCCGATTATATTCCGGAATTAGCCCTAGCAGCTCCACAATGGTTTGGTATTTCGGTAATTACCACTGACGGTCAGATTTTTGAGGTGGGAGACTGTCAGCAAACCTTTACAGTACAATCGATTTCTAAAGCTTTTGTCTTTGGATTAGCTCTAGAAGATCACGGACGGGAATACGTTAATAGTAAAGTCGGTGTTGAACCCACGGGAGAAGCTTTTAACTCGATTATGCTCGATGAAAAAACCAATCGTCCCTATAATCCTATGGTTAATGCTGGTGCGATCGCTACCACGGATTTAATCACCGGACAGAATGCCACCGAAAGGCTAAAACGTATTTTAGAAATGTTTAAACGCTATACGGGTAGGGACCACGAGATTAATGTCCCCGTTTTTCTCTCGGAAAAATCCACCGGCAATCGCAATCGGGCCATGGCTTATCTGATGCTAAATTTTGGCATGGTCAGCGATAAAATTGAAGAAACCCTCGATCTTTACTGTCAACAATGCGCCATTCTCGTCCATGCTCATGATTTAGCTCTGATGGCTGCTACCTTGGCTAATGGGGGTGTCAACCCAATCACAGGAATACGGGCGATCGATGAACACTACGTTCAAGATGTGATCAGTGTTATGCTTACCTGTGGAATGTACGACGCTTCGGGAGAATGGACTTATCGGGTAGGATTACCAGCAAAAAGCGGTGTCGGTGGCGGAATTACGGCAGTAGTCCCCCATAAGTTGGGAATTGGCACTTTTTCGCCCCTTTTAGATGAAAAAGGCAACAGCATCAGAGGAGTGAAAATTTGTCAAGATATTTCAGAGGATTTTGGTTTACATTTATTCAATGTGGCCAAACCAGAACGAGATTTAAAAACATGGCTTGAAGGCAATAGTTGATACCACCCCCTACTTCCCTCTCCCCACTCTGCCATAGCTTTTAAACAGGATTTAGTCTGATAAGTAGGGAGGCACAATTATTTGTAGGATGGGTTAGCGGTAGCGTAACATGATGCGGGCGTTGGGTTTCATGCTTCAACCCAACCTACGTTCTCCTTACCCCACAGTTAACTTTACTTTTGTCCTGAAAATCGATAAAACCCCACACCCCACCTGCCCCCAGGAAAAACTTTTTGCCGCAACCCCTACTTAACTGTCCCTGACAAGAGCGCCTACCGGCCCTAGAAAATTAATTTGGCCAGAGGTCTGTGGAAAAAATTTCGTAAACCTCTTGACAAAAGCAGCGGATTGTGTGTAATATAAATGTTGTGTGAGGAGTATAAGTTCAGTATAAGAGGAACCTTTGGGGTCGAAACACGGCAAGACTCCCAGAGGTTCTTCTTTTTCACTCCCTTATTGGCTCAAAGTCAGCCATAAAATCAGGTTTTGCCCGATCGCTAGTTTTTTCTCAAGTTATCCCTTCTAGGTCTGTTTTTGCTTGCCAAGAGCAACAGGTCAAAATTTTTGCCGAAGAAACTGCACAAGAGCAGTGTAATTGCTCGTAAAATTGGGAATTAAGTACAGGGGCAATCCTATGGCAGATAAAAATAACGGTAACGGTGGCTTATTCGTCGTCGGGGTTTTAGTGGGCAGTGCGATCGGGGCAGTGGCGGGTTTATTAGTAGCGCCGAGATCTGGAAAAGAAACCCGTCGAATTCTGCAAAAATCCGCCCGGGCTTTGCCTGAATTAGCCGAAGATCTGACCACGACGATGCAATTACAGGCCGATCGCCTATCGGAATCGGCCCGGCGTAATTGGGATGATACTTTAATGAGATTAAAAGAGGCGGTGACAGCTGGAATCGAAGCTAGTCAAAGTCTAGCCACGGACAATCCCTCCCCCGACTCGCAAGAATCCCCCCAAGGCGATAATCAACACTCGAATCACTACTAAATGACCGAACCTATTTTCTGGCTAGGATGTTCTTTACTGCTAGTCGCCGTTAGTTTAACGGCGGTTTTCATCGCCGCTTTACCTGCCCTGCAAGAGTTAGCCCGGGCAGCCCGCAGTGCCGAAAAATTATTCGATACCCTCCATCGGGAATTTCCCCCGACTCTAGAAGCAATTCGCCTAACAGGGGCGGAAATCAGCGAATTAACCGAAAATATCGATGAAGGGGTCAAAAGTACCCGCCAAGTTGTCCAAGGAGTCGATCGCAGTCTCGGTAGTGCTAAAGCCGGTCTCAGCAAGTTCGATCGTGGCAGCCGTCGCCTCTTGATCGGTTTGAAAGTCGCTTGGAATACTTGGAAACGCAGTTAAGCAGATGGGGAAGTGGGGTGTGGGGTGTGGGGTGTGGGGTGTGGGGAGTTTTCTCAGTGAACTGATAACTGATAACTGATAACTGATAACTGATAACTGACTCCTGACTCCACCAACAAACTTTTTCAGCAAACCCTACTTAGGCAGAGGAGAATATAAGTTATTATGAGTGATTTTCCGGCTTTAACGGCGTTAATTCTGGCTGGTGGTCAAAGTTCCCGTATGGGACGAGATAAAGCTTTGTTATCTTTTCAGGGTCTCTCTTTTCTAGAGAATATCTGTTTAATTGCCCAAGATTGTGCAGTACAAGTGTATGTAATTACGCCTTGGCCAGAACGTTATGAACTGATCATTCCCCAATACTGCCGGATAATTAAGGAACTGCTTCCCACTAGGGGGCCTTTATTGGCCTTTGCCTTGGCATTAACTTTTGTATCAACCGATTGGGTTTTATTACTCCCTTGCGATTTACCTTTACTAACGCCTCCAATTATTCAAGAATGGTCAAGATTATTAGCCACTGTACCAGAAAATGCCGTGGCTTTGGTTCCCCGGTGCGGGAATCGTTGGGAACCTCTCTGTGCTTTTTATCATCGTCGTTGTTTAGCATCTTTGCAGACTTATATTCAGCAAGGGGGAACTTCTTTTCAAAAATGGTTAAATGTCGCTGTGGTGGAGGAATTAATTATCGATAATTCCGAGATTTTATTTAACTGTAATACTCCGGAAGATTTAGAGATAATAATAAACTCCCCAGATATTAACCGTAAGAAAACCTAGCACAAAAGGGAGTAAAAGTAAAGAGATCGGCGAAGAAATATTGGATAAATGGCGATAACCATAGTAGAGCATTCCGGTTAGATAACCGCCCGTTACACCGATAATTGCGCCAATAATATCGCCATTGATGGACAAATAGGAAGTGAGCAAAATGACGAGGGAAAAGGGCAAAACTATTAGGCCAGCTAAAAATATATCGCCAGTAAAACTACCATATTTATTACTTAATTTTCTGCCAAACCAACTAGATAAAGTCAGAATAATAAAAGGAAATACTGCCCAGCCTAATAACAGCAAAAACTCAGATTTAACTGTCCAGTTTTGCCAAGTAAAAGCGATAAAAAAACTGCTGATGATTGCTGCTAATGCACCCGTAGCCAAAGCCTGATTACGGTTAAGCTTTAAAAAAGACTCTGCTAGACCGGTCTTGGGTTTGAGCAAAGATGAGCCAGATATTTTCAGCAAATTAAAAACAATAAAAAGAGTTTTTGACCACTTGATTGATTGCGGTTGTCGATAACTTTTATGAGCATCTCTTAACTTATTGGCAATGGCATGATAGCGGCGAAAATTTCCCTGTTGCTTAAATTTCTTGGCTGCTATTTGAAAATCTTTTCGTGCTGCTGGCAGTTCCGAGAGTTCCTCTAGAGCTAATCCTCTGTGATAATAGAATTGGGGGTTATTGGGGTCAATGGCGATTGCTTTGCCATAAGCTTCTAGGGAGGATTGGGTGTAACCGAGTCGTTGACGGGATAAACCGAGGTAATAGTAAGCTTGGGAACAATCGGGTTTTAACTGCAAAACTTGCCGACAATCGCTTAAAACTTGCCGATCCTGCTGATTATGGTAGTAAACTTCCGCCCGTTGCAGATAGGCCTGCCAAAATTGCGGATTAATTGCGATCGCTTGCTGGTAAAATGCGATCGCTAGTTGATAATTTTTCTCTTGAGCGTAGTGCCATCCCTGTTGATAAAAATCCTCGGCACTGGGGTTAAAAGTGGGTATTTCTGGGGATAAACTGCGATCATACTCTTTTCTTTTGTCTTTATCGCTCAAAACCCGATAAGCTTGTTCAATTTCCCGAAATTTTGTCACTGCTTCTGGATCATTGGGATTATAATCGGGGTGATATTGCCGGGCCAGACGACGAAAAGCGGCTTTTATCTGATTATTACTGGCATTACGGGGAATTTGCAGGATTTCATAGTAATTTTTCATACTCGAATGCGGGGGGAATTTTCAACTACTGAAAATTGTTGCCAATGGCTCGCCGAAACGACTATCATTGTCAATTAAATAGCTTTTATTGAGAGTTGATCGCTTATGTCTGCCTACACTGCTTCCTCCCTGAAAGCGGAACTCAACGCGCGGGGGTGGCGCTTAACTCCCCAGCGAGAGAAAATTCTGCACGTTTTCCAGAATTTACCGAAAGGCAATCATCTCAGCGCCGAAGAATTGCAGGAATTGCTGGACAAAAGGGGGGAAGGAATTAGTTTATCGACAATTTACCGCAGTGTTAAACTGATGTCGCGGATGGGAATTTTGCGGGAGTTGGAATTGGCCGAGGGTCATAAACACTACGAACTCAATCAACCCTATCCCCACCACCATCATCATTTGGTCTGTATTCAGTGTAATAAAACCATCGAATTTAACAATGATTCCATTCTCAAACACAGTCTCAAACAGTGTGAGAAAGAGGGTTTTCAGTTAATTGACTGTCAGTTAACGGTGATGGCCATCTGTCCGGAAGCTTTGCGGATGGGTTGGCCGTCGGGAATACCGAGTAATTGGGGTTGTACCCGTTCGCTGGTGGATACTCGTTTCCAAAACTGCGAGATTCCCGAATCAAAGGAACCGGAACCAGAAAACTAGACATCTAAGCGGACATTCCCAACTGAAAACCGAGAGCTTTTTTCTGCATTAATTGGAAAATATTATAAAATCCGTTGGCGCGGGAAGGGGTAAGACTGACTTTTAAACCGGTTTCTTCGATAAAATCTGGGGTGACTTGCAGGATTTCCGAGGGAGTCAGTCCATTTAACCCCTCGATTAACAAAGCAACTAAACCTTTGACTAATTGTGCGTCGGAATCGCCTTTATACCAAACTTGGCCATTTTCGATGTCGGCAGTGATATAAACTTGGGATACACAGCCGTGGACTTTATTAGTGGGGATTTTGGCAGATTCTGGTATTGGTTCTAGTTTTTTAGCAAAAGCTAGTAATTGTTCGTATTTTTGCTTAGGATCGGTACGACGTTTGAGGCGTTCGACGATGCGATCGAGATTAGACGGGAGCATATTGCAAGTTAAAATAGGAAAAAATTAGCCAATAGCTTTTTTATATTAGCATTCTTGCGGAAGTTGAGTGCTGTGGTTATCGATGCTAGGACTGCCTTGGTCAAAGCGCATTGATGCTATCTGCTAGAATTGGCATCAATCAAACACCACGCTTGCAGGGGTATTCATCCGACATTTTAGGTAAATTCCAGAAAAAAAACCACCCTAAACCCCACAGTTGTCAAGTCTTTTAAATAATTCTTAATATTTCTTGCCGTTTTGCTCTCTGGCTCTTGTCCAGCTTTTCGACGGAATCGCTAAAATGATCAGGGGTATTTTAGAGGCAAGTCTATGAGTGAACCGGTAACTCTTGCGGATATTTACCAGCTATTCCGCACTTCCGCCGAGGAATATGATCGCCGGGCTGAGGAATATGATCGCCGGGCTGCCGAATCCAAGGCGGAATATGATCGCCTGGTTGCCCAATCCAAGGCGGAATATGATCGCCTGGTTGCCCAATCCAAGGCGGAATATGATCGCCTGGTTGCCCAATCCAAGGCGGAATATGATCGCCATAGAGTCGAAATAGAGAGCCTCCTAGCCGAATCTAAACTAGAAAGCGATCGCTCCATGGCAGAACTGAAACGGACGGTTGAACGAACCAGCAAAGCGGTAGATAGTCTCACCACTCGCTGGGGTCGATTTGTGGAAGAATTGGTAGAACCGGCGGTTTTACGGCTTTTTCAGGAAAAAGGCATTGATATTAAGGAAGTTTATCCCCGCGCTAGAGTCAAACGTCAAGGCATCGCCATGGAAATTGATATTCTAGCGGTGGATGATACCGATCTCGTGGTGGTGGAATGTAAATCTCGATTGTCTCAAGATGATGTGGATGAATTTATCGAAAAATTGACTCGTTTTAAAATCGCTTTTCCCCATTATCAAAACTATCGAGCCTACGGTGCAGTGGCAGGAATTGAAATCAACGAAGGAATCGATCGCTATGCTTATAAAAAAGGTCTATTTGTGATTAAACCCTCCGGGGATACGGTGGCCATTATCAATGATGCTGACTTTCAACCGAATACTTGGTAATTTCCCTAGTCAAAACAATCGCTATGGTTAACCTTTCCTACAATAAAAATCGCCTTCTTCCCACTGCCGAAGAATTGCCCTGTTCTGACGAAACACCCGTGGATAACCAGCTACAGAACGACATTCCCAATCTATTACTCAGTTTATTAGCATTTATTTGGATGGGGCGGGATGATTGGTATTTTGGTGTCGATATGGGAGTTTATTACAATCCCGACGAACCGGCGATCATACCCGATGGATTTTTGGCAGTGGGAGTCAAACACGATACCGGCGAAAGGGGAAGATTAAGCTATGTTCTCTGGGAAGAAGCTTATATTATGCCCATATTGGCCCTGGAAGTGATTTCCGAGAAATATAATGGGGAATATGAGGGAAAGTTAGCGGATTATCAAACCCTAGGCATTCTCTATTACGCCATTTACAATCCCTTGAGCGGTAGAAGGGGAAGGTTTAAAAATAGAGAGAGATTAGAGGTTTATAAGCTTATAGCGGGGAAATACGAGCTTTTAGAGCCTGAAAATAATCGGGTATGGTTGCCAGAAATCGGGTTAGCGTTGGGATATGAACAGGGAGAACATATCGCTTGGGTGCGAGAATGGCTGTATTGCTGGACTTCCCCGTTGACAAAAAGCCATAAGCTGTGCTGTAGAAGGGATTAAGAGAATTACCAGCACCCCGTTACTGGGTACAAATCAGAGAAACTCCCAATAAATCTAACGCTTTTTGTTGCAGTTGGGTCGGTCGAGT
>NZ_JADBVM010000216.1:0-4865 GCF_020244875.1 Microcystis sp. M44BS1 | reverse complement strand
GCTGAATTTGAGTCGAATAGTTCTTTTTATAATATCCCCCTAGCCTTGCGTTTAGAGGGAAACCTGAACTCAGAAATCTTAATTCAGAGTTTAGAAGAAATTTGTGATCGCCATGAAGCTTTACGCACCAACTTTATTACCGTTGATGGTATCCCGACCCAGGTTATACAACCACGAACCTGGACAGTTACGGTTGTGGATTTACAGCATTTATCTGGTAGTGAACAAGCAATTGCGTCCCAAGAGTTAGCACAAAATCAAGCGATTCAACCCTTTGACTTAGCTGGTGAACCCTTAATCAGAATCACTTTATTGGTGTTATCTGAAACGGAACATCTCTTGTTAGTCTGTATGCACCACATTGTCAGTGATGGCTGGTCAATGGGGGTATTTATTCAGGAACTAACCGCCCTCTATAATGCCTATATTCAGGGTTTATCTTCGCCTCTCAATCCCCTATCTATCCAGTATGGAGATTTTACCCTTTGGCAAAGACAATGGCTGCAGGGAGAAGTCTTAGAAAACCAATTAAATTATTGGAAAAAACAATTAGCAGACGCACCAACTTTCTTACCCTTACCAACAGATAAACCTCGTCCAGCAGTCCAAACATTTACTGGGGCATATCAAGAGTTTCAACTATCCCTTGAACTCACCCAAAAGCTAACAGAATTAAGTCAGCAACAAGGGGTAACAATGTTTATGACATTGTTAGCAGCCTATGGAATATTACTTTATCGTTATACAGGACAATCAGACATCTTAATAGGCACACCTATAGCTAATCGTAACCGTCGTGAAATAGAGAGTTTAATCGGCTTTTTTGTGAACACCTTAGTAATGCGGACTGACTGTTCAGAAAATCCTAGTTTTCAGGAATTATTGATGAGAGTGAGAGAAATGTCTTTAGGTGCTTATGCTCATCAAGATTTACCATTTGAAATGTTAGTAGAAGCCTTACAAACAGAGAGAAATCTTAGTCATACTCCTCTATTTCAGGTAATGTTTGTTCTTCAAAATACTCCCCTATCTGAAATAGAGTTAACGGGTTTAACTATTGATTCTTTACCCTTAGAAGGTGAAATAGCTAAGTTTGATTTAACCCTATCAATGCAAAATACAGAGACGGGATTGATGGGGGTTTGGGAATATAATACTGACCTATTTAATAGCGAGACTATTGAAAGAATGAACGGTCATTTTCTGACTTTGCTTGAGGGGATTATTACTAATCCAATTGAGGAAATTTCTCAATTACCTTTATTGACTAAAGTTGAACAACAACAGTTGCTAATCAACTGGAATAATACTGAGGTAGATTATCCTACTGACAAGTGTCTTCATCAGTTATTTGAAGAACAGGTAAAACGCACACCCGAAGCGGTAGCAGTTGTATATTCAGAGCAACAATTAACCTACAATGAATTAAATTGTCGAGCTAATCAATTAGCCCATTATTTGCGGAAATTAGGCGTAAAAGCTGATACTTTAGTCGGCATTTCCCTTGAACGTTCCTTAGAGATGATAGTCGGGTTATTAGGAATCTTAAAAGCGGGTGGTGCTTATGTTCCTCTTGACCCTGAATATCCGATTGAACGGTTAAGCTTCATGTTAGAAGATGCTCAATTATCGGTACTGTTAACGCAACAAAAGTTAGGAGAAAATCTACCTCAACATCAAGCTTCGATTATTTGCTTAGATACCGACTGGGAAAAAATCGCCGAAAACAGCCAGTCAAATCCAGAAAACAGGGTCACTCCAGATAACTTAGCTTATGTTATCTACACTTCCGGTTCCACAGGTAAACCGAAAGGGGTGTTAGTCAATCACTCCAATGTCGTGCGATTATTTGCCGCTACAGATGCTTGGTATAATTTCAATGGTCAAGATGTCTGGAGTCTATTTCATTCCTACGCTTTTGACTTTTCGGTGTGGGAAATGTGGGGAGCTTTGTTATATGGTGGACGCTTGGTAGTTGTCCCCTACTTAGTGACCCGTTCTCCCGAAGCATTTTATCAGCTACTATGTCAAGAGAAAGTTACAATTCTCAATCAAACCCCTACCGCTTTTCGTCAGTTAATTCAAGTTGAAGAATCCTTAAAAGGAAGTTTTCCCCCCTTATCAAGGGGGGTTAGGGGGGATCGTTCATCGACAACAGATAACGATTTAAGCTTACGTTTAGTTATTTTTGGAGGAGAAGCTTTAGAAATTAACAGTTTACAACCTTGGTTTCAGCGCCATGGCGACCAATGCCCCCAATTAGTTAATATGTACGGAATTACAGAAACTACCGTTCATGTCACCTATCGACCATTAAGTATGACCGACTTGGATAGTACAGCTAGTGTGATTGGTCGTCCCATTCCCGACTTAAAGGTATATTTACTAGACCAACATTTACAACTTGTACCGGTTGGTGTACCTGGGGAGATGTATGTGGGGGGTGCAGGAGTAACAAAAGGTTATCTCAATCGTCCTGAATTAACAACAGAAAGGTTTATTTCTAGTCCTTTTGAGAAGGATGAAGTGATCCCCCCAACCCCCCTTAATAAGGGGGGCAATGAGCCGTCAAAATTGTATAAAACGGGAGATTTAGCCCGTTATTTACCCAAGGGAGAGTTAGAATATTTAGGACGTATTGACAATCAAGTTAAGATTCGGGGTTTTCGGATTGAGTTGGGGGAAATCGAAGCATTATTAGCATCTCATCCCCAGATTTGGGAAACAGTAGTAATAGTGAGGGATGATACAACAGGAGATAAGCGTCTTGTGGCCTACATTGTGCCACAATCGGAAAAAACGATTACCATTAACGAAATACGGCAATTTCTGAAAGCTAAATTACCCGGTTATATGATACCTAATGCTTTCGTTATCTTAGATACCTTACCCCTTACTGCTAATGGAAAAATAGATCGTCGTGCTTTACCCCCACCAGAATCTAGTAGTGAAACATCAGACAAATATGTTGCTCCGCGTAACCCAATTGAGGATATATTAGTAACTGTTTGGTCAGAAGTGCTAAAAGTCGAGAAAGTGGGTATAAATGATAACTTCTTTGAACTGGGAGGCCATTCCCTACTAGCCACTAAATTAGTAGCACAGATACGCGATCGCTTGAAAGTTGAACTTCCTTTACGTCAGTTATTCAACTCGGCCACACTAGCAGAATTAGCCGAAGGGATTGAACAGTTAAAACAGCAAAAATCCGATACCATCGTTCCAGCCATTTTACCAAGAAAAAGAAAATGAATTTTGAAGAATTACCCCTATCTTATGCCCAACAGCGTTTATGGTTCTTAGATCAATTAGAACCCAACAGTCCCTTTTATAATATTTCCTTGGCCTTGCATTTAGCAGGAAATCTCCAGGTAGATGTCCTCGAAAAAAGCCTACAAGAAATTATTCAGCGCCATGAGTCCCTCCGCACAAATTTCGCCACGGTTGAGGGAAATCCTGTACAAGTAATTAAACCAGAAAGTAATTGGCAATTAACGCTTGTCAATGGTAACGACAGCCCAAAATATCGAGAAGAGCAGGAAATCAAAAAATGGCTAGAAATTCACAGCCATCAACCCTTTGATTTAGCCAATGACTCCCTGATTAGGGCCACCCTACTGAAATTATCAGACACAGAACATTTCTTGTTAATTTGTCTGCATCATATTGTCTCTGATGGTTGGTCAATGGGGGTATTTATTGAGGAATTGACAACCCTTTATAATGCCTATACTAAAGGTTTAGAACCGCTTTTACAAGAGTTACCAATCCAGTACGCAGATTTTGCCATTTGGCAAAGGGAATATCTACAGGGAGAAATCCGAGAAAAACAGTTAAATTACTGGCAAAAACAGTTAGCAGCCGCACCCGCTTTATTACATCTACCTACGGATTATCCCCGTCCTCTAGAACAAAGTTTTCAGGGAGATAGGATAAAATGTGTCCTTTCTCCAGAACTTAGTCAAGGGTTAAATAAGCTGAGTCGGGAAAAAGGTGTCACCTTATTTATGACCCTCTTGACCGCATTTGGGACCCTACTCTATCGTTACACGGGACAAACAGATATTTTAGTCGGTACTCCCATCGCTAACCGTACTCGTAGTGAATTAGCTGGGTTAATCGGCTTTTTTGTCAATACCTTAGTCTTAAGAACAGATTTAGCTGGAAATCCCAGTTTTAGCGAGTTATTAAAACAGGTACGAGAAACAGCAACGGATGCTTACGACCATCAAGATTTACCTTTTGAGATGTTAGTAGAGGCCCTACAACCTGAAAGAAACATGAGTTATACTCCTTTGTTTCAGGTAATGTTTGGCTTAGATAATGAAATTGTAGATAGCATAGATTTAGAAGGAATAAAAGCCACTCGTCAGCCTTTGGAATTTAAGACGGCTAAGTTTGACTTAAGTTTATCTATACAGGTAAAAGAAGCTGGATTAACTGCAATTTGGGAATACAATACAGATCTATTTGATCAAAGCACAATTGAGCGACTATCAGGGCATTTTGTTAACCTATTAACTGGGATTATTGCTAATCCAGAACAAGCAATTAGTCAATTACCCTTACTGACAGAAAGTGAGACTAATCAGTTATTAATTGAGTGGAATAATACTCAAGTTGACTATCCTGATCATTACTGTCTTCATCAGTTATTTGAAGAACAGGTAAAACGGACACCCGACGCGGTAGCAGTTGTATATTCAGAGCAACAATTAACCTACAATGAGTTAAATTGTCGAGCTAATCAATTAGCCCATTATTTGCAGTCTTTAGGAGTAAAACCTGAGCAATTAGTGGGAATTTGTCTAGAACGTTCTTTAGACATGATTGTGGGGTTATTGGGGATATTAAAAGCGGGTGGT
>NZ_JADBVM010000215.1:0-18950 GCF_020244875.1 Microcystis sp. M44BS1 | reverse complement strand
TCAGTCTGTAGAGCGACCATAAGACCAGAACAGAGTAAATCTGTTAAGGCAGGTGCGAAAAATCCTTCGGGAAAGAAGCAGAAACCCAAATCGTGAGGTTTGGGAATCGCCGTCCGTTTTACGGCGGCGAGGATGTCAATTAGACAAGGCAATAAAAGAAATACTGCCGACATTTTCCAAGGCGCCACCCAGATTCGAACTGGGGGTAAAGGTTTTGCAGACCTCTGCCTTACCACTTGGCGATGGCGCCGATCAGTCATTATTCATCTTAGCACAATAGATGACAGTTTGCCAAGAGTGGAACCCAAGAGTTAAGCGATCAATCTATGATCTATGCAACCCTTTTCTAATCTAGTGAGGGATTTTAGGCTTTAAAAAGCGATTATGATGAGAAATCCAAGATATTTACTAACTTTTATCGGTTTATTGGCTTTATCCTTGCCAGTAAAGGCTAATAATGCCGTTTACCTTAGCCAAAGTTCTAATACTGCCCCTACTTTCGACAGTTATCGTCAAGAATGTTTACAAAGAGCGCGTGGGGAGGGATTAGCTGCTGATGTAGCAAAGGACCTATGCGACTGCACGATTAAAAAATTCCAAGCTCGTTACAATCTACAGCAATTTCGCACCCTCGTGCAGAAGTCGAAAACTGATAAAGCTGCCGCTAGAACTTTAGCGAGTGTGGGAGAAGCTTGTTTTGATGAGATTTTGTACGAATAGCAGGGATAGGGATTTTTTTAGCTATGACAATAAAAGCTCTCCCTGCTACCCGCTCCGGCACTCATAGACAGTCTTAACGAGTAATTTAAATAGTCAACAGCTTATTTATGTCAACGCTCCCGATGGCACAAAAATCGCATTATTGGAGTATCAAGACGATTATCAATGGCGATAATTTCTGTCTCAAATTCTTTAGGAATGCCTCCCAATCATTAATAAGTTCATGCGTATTATACTAAATCCTGTTTTAAAAGTATAGGAGGGTAGGGAGTGGGGAATTAGGTAAGTAAGGAGTGGGTTTTTAAAGTTCGATTGGCAGTTAATCGCACTATTAAAAAACGATTTTGTATTATTATCTAAATTCTTGGAGCTTGTTGCTGTATAATTCTGATGACTGCCACCGCTTTTCATATGAACTATGCCCATTCCCGATTTTCAATCGATTATGTTGCCGCTATTAAAAATACTTGCAGATGGCAAAGTTTATAAATATCGAGAAATTTTTGAAGCCTTGGTCAGAGAGTTTCAAGTCACGGAAGCGGAAAGAAAAGAAATGCTTCCCAGTGGACAACAAGAAATTTTTGCTAATCGAGTCGGTTGGGCAAAAACCTATTTAAAGAAAGCGGGATTAATTGACTCACCCCAAAGGGCAACTTTTGTAATTTCTGAGAAAGGAAAAGAAATCTTATCTCAAAATCTAGACCATATCGATACAAAATTTCTCAGGCAATTTCCTGAGTTTCAAGAATTTACTAGAGTCAATAAGCAAAATGAAACTATTACTCTTGAAAGCAATTTATCAACTTCTGATCAAGAACAAAACCCCGAGGAATTACTAGAAAACTCCTATCAAGAAATTCGTCAAGCATTAGCGACAGACTTACTTTCTATTCTGCGAAAATTATCCCCAGATGCTTTTGAAAAATTAGTAGTAGAATTACTGGTAAAAATGGGTTATGGTGGCTCGATTAGAGATGCCGGTAAAGCGGTAGGTAAGAGCGGTGATCAAGGGATTGATGGAATAATAAAAGAAGATAGACTCGGTTTAGATATAATCTATATTCAAGCCAAAAGATGGGCTGATAATAATGCCGTTGGTCGTCCAGAAATCCAGAAATTTGTCGGGGCATTAGCAGGACAAGGAGCCAAAAAAGGTATTTTTATCACTACTTCCTATTTTACCCAAGAGGCTTTAGAATATGCCCCCAGAAATGAGATAAAAATAGTGCTGATTGATGGGGAAGAATTAGGTCAATTGATGATCGATTATAACTTAGGTGTATCGACCCAAAAAATCTATGAAATCAAGAGAATTGATCATGATTATTTTGGGGATGAATGAGAGAGAGAGGGAGACAAGGGTTACAGAAAACGACGATGGCGTTAAAATAGATGGAAAAAATAGAGGATAAAAACTATGGACGGGATGACCTTTTTTCAGAAAAGTGCGGGACAGTGGAAATCTCAGCGCACCACCCATCATTTACCCTTTCGACGCTCAGAAACCGGCGATTCCGAGATTTATGTGGAAGCTTTAAGCGCCGATAACCCGAAAATTATCGCTATCTGTGAAATGCACGAAGTGGATCCCGCTAAGACTGTGGGGGGTGCCTTTGTCAGTTGGGATGGTTCCATGCAGTGGGACAAAGAAGACGAAAATCATCAAGGAACCACCGTTTTTGCGCTAATTCCCGATGAAGATAATCCCCAAGCGGGTGTTCTGTTGCGGGAGCGAGGTTATGCGGAAATCGTTCCCGTGGCGGGCCGTTATCACATTGATGAACAGGAAGGTTTAGTCTTAATTACAGAATACGAAACAATGACCTCGATCGAGCGTTTTTGGTTTGCCGATGCCGATTTACGTCTCCGCACTAGCACAGTTCAACGTTTTGGCGGTTTTAATACGGCCACTTTTTGTGCTGAATCCCGCAATCAGTCATCGGAGTCAGTCTCTGGTGATTCCCCCGAACCTTCATCCTATTCGATTAGTGGCTGGTAAATTTAGGAGACAGGGAGATGGGGAAATGGGGAAATGGGGAAATGGGGAAATGGGGAAATGGGGAAATGGGGAAATTCAACTAATACCCCAACACCCCCCGCAACGCGCACGCAGTGACCACCCCAACACCCCAACACCCTAAAACCCCAACCCCCAACACCCCGGATGGTAAACGAGTTTTCTTAACAATTGTAAGAATTTTTAATATTTCTTTTCTAGTTGACACCTACTCCCTTATCATTAGGAGGAAAGTTTTTTAAGCATTTCTAAGGATACGGAGGTTTACCCTTGGCCATTCCTCTTTTAAATTACGCCCCCAAGTCCCAAAACGTGCGGGTAGCTGGTTATGATGTCGGTGGAGACGAAAAACCGAGAGTTTACACGACGGAAAATGTCCTCTCCCCTACCGACCTGGACGATTTAATCGAAGCCGCTTACCGTCAGATTTTCTTCCATGCCTTTAAATGGGATCGGGAACCCTTCCTCGAGTCCCAATTACGCAATGGACAATTATCAGTGCGGGATTTCATTCGTGGTTTGCTGTTATCGAAAACCTTCTATAACAGCTTCTACGAGAAAAACAGCAACTATCGCTTTGTCGAACAGGTAGTACAAAGAGTTCTCGGTCGCGATGTCTATAGCGAAAGAGAAAAAATTGCTTGGTCGATTGTCGTTGCCACCAAAGGTATTCAAGGTTTTGTCGATCAACTTCTCAACAGTGACGAGTATCTGCAAAGCTTTGGTTATGATACCGTTCCCTACCAACGTCGTCGCACCCTGGCCAGCCGCGAAATCGGTGAACGTCCATTCAACATCACCTCGCCTCGCTACGATGGCTACTATCGTGGTATTTTGGGCTTCCCCCAAATCGTTTGGCAGAATGCTGTCCGTCGCTATGTTCCCCAAGAGCAAAAACCCAAAGCTGGCGATCCTTCCAGCTTCTTGGCTATGGCCCGGGGTCTCGGTAGCGCCAAAGGCAATCCTGTACCAAGAGTCTCCGCTATGAATATTAACATCGAGGCTTCTGTACCCCGTCGTTAATTTTTAGCTAAACCTACCGGGGAGAGTCCCTAATTGGCAGAATGACCCCCGAACCATAATCAGGTTATTTTGTGAATTGGTGGCTCTCCCTATGGGGTTGCTCCTGAGATAATCCCCCCACCGAGAACGATTTCCCCTTCATAAATCACGGCTGCTTGGCCCGGGGTGATGCTAAATTGTGGTTGATCAAAAACCAGCTTCACTTGCTCATTTTCTAGGGGAATAACATTGACGGGAACGGCCGGAGAACGATAACGTACCTGTACTTGAGCGCGGATAGGGGTGGTGGGTTCAGCAATAGAAACCCAGTTCATCCGTCCGACAAGACAAGCGGCACTAACGGCACTTTCGCGATTACCGACGATAACCCGATTCATGACGGGATCGAGTTTGACCACATAGAGGGGTTCGGCGGCGGCGATGCCGATGCCTTTGCGTTGTCCGATCGTATAATGATGGATACCGCTATGTTTACCCAAAACTTTGCCATCGAGATCGACGATATCGCCCTCACTAACAGCGATATACTTATCCAAGAACGATCGCATAGTTCCGTGAGCTTCAATCAAGCATAAATCCTGACTATCGGGTTTATCTGCCGTTTTTAAGCCGAATTCCTGGGCAATCCTGCGGGTTTCTGCCTTGGTTTGTTCGCCCAAGGGAAATAAAGTCCCACGCAGTACATCTTGAGTTAGATCATAGAGAAAATAGGATTGATCTTTATTTTTATCGACGGCACGCAGCAGTTGATAACGGTTATTTTCAGAAGAAAAACGAATTCTAGCGTAGTGACCGGTGGCAATAGTGTCCGTTTCTAGGGTTTCCCTAGCATAATGCAGCATCGGGCTAAATTTTACCGCTTTATTGCACTGAGAACAGGGCAGCGGTGTGATTCCCGCTTCGTAACCGGAAACTAGATAATCAATAATTTCTTTTTGGAAAAGCTCGCGACTATCGACGATATGATGGGGAACCCCCAACTGCTCACAAATAAAGGCCGCATCTACCATTCCCTCGGAGCAGCATTGACCTTTACCCTTCATTAACCACAGGGTCAGTCCAATAACATCATAACCTTGAGCGTGTAAGGCGGCAGCGGCAACAGAGCTATCTACTCCCCCCGATAGACCGACAACAACTTTTCCCATAAATCTTGTAATGATTTTTAACCAATATACTTTCTAGACTAGCATCTCCTCCTTTAAAATTTGGACATGGTGTACCCAAATCTCGTGTGAGGACAAGCTAGTATGATGAGAACAAACCTACTGTTTTTCTCGGGCCTATTTTGGTTAAAAGTCGGGATAATCGCCCAAGGAACGCTGCTGCTAAAAGCAGACTTATCTTTTGCCCAGAATGTTTATCCTAGTCGTCGTTTGCCCCCACCACCAGCGGTGAGACAACCAACTAAACGTTCAGACAGTCCCAGTGGTGCTAATTGTTCCCAATGTTCACCCTTAAATTTGCCCCCGGTTAATTCTCCATCAGTTCGCCCCCCGGTGACTGCCCCAGTTTCCGGTAATCAACCCCTCAGAGAATACGTTTTTCAAGCCCCCGCTACCGTGCGTCCTGCCAATGCTACGGTGATTAATAATCATAATCCTCAAACTGTCAATCCACCAGCCCCCACACCGCAAAATCGCGCCAATAAACCCCCTTCTCCTCCACCACAGCAGCGGGTTATTGCGACTAATCAACTCTTTCGCGTTGAAGTTCAGAGTAATAGTGCAGCAGCGTTGGCGAAAATTAGAGAAATTGAACCCCTCGCATTTATCCGCGCGGGAGAAAATGTTATTCAAGTGGGGTTATTTCAGCAACAATACCAAGCTAAACAACGGGTACAAGAGTTGACTAAACAGGGTTTTAGCGCTCAGATTATTACCCTCAATAATTAGGGTTTACTGAAAAAGTCTGTTGGTGGGGTGTAGGGTGTAGGGTTTTATTCTCCCCCCGTTCACTCCAATGGCTGACACTTTTTGATAGCAAAAAAGTCTAAAAGTTTTGTCCAACAAGGTTTTTAGATTTATTCAGCAAACCCTAATTAGGCAATAAGTCTCTAGGATTTCAGCTAATCTCGATCGAATCTCTTGCCTCTCGTCCATCCTAACCAAGAAGTTAATTTTACCCTATTAACTCACCGTTCGTTCATTTCTCGGCTCTTCTAGGTTCTGTGTGATAAGTTTTACTTACAATATGATCGATCAATCTTTGTGTCCTTTGTGTCTTTGTGGTTCGTTCCACCCCCTCGCTAGGACGAAGGTATCTTAGAATACATTTTACCCACCAAACCCAAGAGAGCCATTTCTCGAACCGAAAATTTGGTAAATTGTCTCAAATGCAGTCTAGCAAACGCATTGATTGTTCTACTCGGATATTTTTTAGTACAAAAAGACCACTTTGAGGTTAACGAATTGATTAGGGTTTGAGCGAACCCATTGGCGATTGCACTTTCGGCACTGTTCTACTTACCTTAAAGTTGGCAAAACTACCCGCGCAAAGGGGAAGTAAAATTGTTAGATAACCCGATGTGCAACTAAAAACTACAGAATCAAGGTTCCCGAGGATGCTTTATCTGTGCTGATTTCTGAGAGCCTTGTAAATCAAGACTAAAAATATAGTTGAACACGGGATTAGACAGGGAAAAGAGGAGGGGCAATGGGCTAAAGTGGTTTAGCCTATCCTGTTCCCAAAAAACCGAAGAAAATATGGAGATTTTGGATGACGACGATTTACTTTGCTACAAACCGCAACCTAGTTACCTCAAATGATTTAGAGGCGGGTTTTGACTTCGGGAGTACCTTTAGTCAGGATGGACTGGCTAACTTGCGTTTTGGAAAAGCCGAGGTAACGGGTGAGAACTTTTCTCAGTATCAAATCCAAGTTGCCCCAGAAAATCTGCTGGGTGATCCGCCCGTTTTGGGCAGTCAGGCGATCGCCCTGCAAGTCCGCAAACAGATGATCGAGAATGCCAAAGATACGCTGATCTTCATTCACGGCTTCAACGTTTCATTTCGGAGCGCTCTAACGGCTGCAGCTCAACTGCACCAAGTGTTGACTGCCAGAGACCCTGGCGATACCGAGCCTCCCCTCAAATTGAATATATGTTTGTTTTCCTGGCCTTCAGACGGTGCGCTTCTGTTTTCCGATCCGAGAGCCGCCAATGCGATCGCTTACAAGAATGATCGCCTGGATGCTGCCGCTTCTGGGGCGGCATTTGCCCGCGGCTTCCTCAAAGTTGCCGATTTCATTAATCAGACTGAGGCGCGGTGCCAACAGAGACTTCATCTCACTGCCCACAGCATGGGCAATTATGTATTGCGTCATGCTTTACAGGAATTGAGAAGACAAGTAGGCAACCAACTGCCCAGACTGTTCGATCAGGTTCTGATGATGGCAGCTGATGAGGATGATGATGCTTTCGATCTTGACTACAAATTGTTTTCTCTGCCCCGCATCACGCGCCGGACAAGTGTCTATTTCAACCGCAACGACCTCGCTCTCTGGGCCAGTGATAAGCTTAAAGGCAATACCGCCCGTCTGGGGACAGACGGTCCACTCCAGCCTCGACAACTTCCTCGCAATGTCTATCCGATCGATTGTACCCGCGTGGTATCTAGTTTTACAGATCCTTCAGAGCATGGCTATTATCTGAATGTCCCCCGGGTTGTCAGGGATATGCGTCTAGTGCTACGCAATCAAATTCCCCCCGATGAAATTCCAGGTCGGAAATACGTCGCTGAAACTAATCGCTATCGACTCCTAGAATGAGTCAGGTTTAATTTACTGCCCTAAAATGCAAACGCCTATCACAAAGGTTTTAAAGTGATTGGGAGATTTGACTTTATCTTAGCGTCAGCAGAAGTCCCATACTCCGCAGTCTAAGTGTCACAACTCATTGTTCGCTTAATTTTTTAAGGGAAGGGTTTTAAAATTGCTGTTACCTTTATACTGTATGCTTTTTAGCGAATAAGGTAGGTAGAACAGTGTCGAGAGTGCGATCTCCAATTGGCTCGCTCAAACCCCAATCAATTCGTTAACCTCAAAATGGTCTTTTTGTACTAACAAATATCTGAGTAGAACAATCAATGCGTTTGCCAGACTGCACTTAAGACAATTTACCAAATTTTCGGTTCGAGAAATGAGCGAACGGTGAGTAATTACTTAGCACACAGAGTTAATTTTGTCAAGCAAAATTTTGACCGCATCGATCATCACATCCGGTTGATCCATCCAGACAAAATGACTACTTTTATCCGCTTGTATTTCCATAAAATCTCCAGATAACTTGCCTAATTCTAGGTGCATCTCCTCCCGGAGTTGGTTGGCACTTTTGAGGGGAATAAAGCGAGTCCAAAGGGAAGGTTTAAAAAAAGAATTAGCTTTAATACTAACTATCGGTAAATTACCGAAATTGTTAGCCTCACTTACCTGACGAGCGCTTTGGTCGAGATTAAGCATTTCTCTACTCATCGTCATCCAGTGTTTAGCGCGACAGAAAGAACGCTTAACTCGATCACAAGAATCTGGGGAAAAGCGACGTAATTCTGGTTTTAATAATTCAAAAACTCCCAGAACTCTCAGAACTCGAATAATGCCTAAAATTGAGCCGATAATCGACATCAAAAATCCAGAGATGAAAAATAATTTTAATGCCTTTAATGCTGGCGACATTTTCAGCATTCTTTTCTCGTGTAAACCATCGGTGAGTACCAAACCTACTACTTTTTCTGGGAACAGATGAGCATATAGTCGAACATTATAACTGCCAAAAGAATCACCAACTAAAATATAAGGCGGTTCTATTTGTGCTTGGGTGAGTAATTGATCTAATTCCTGAACAATTTGGTAGCTAGTCCGGGGATATGGACTAGAATCGCTCCAACCATAACCCGCTCGATCATAAATACAAACCCTAGCTAATTGTGACAATTCTTCTATCAAAAAATATCCCTCAATTCCCCCTAAACTATGGTCAATAATAATAGTGGGACTAGCCTCTCCCACTAGACAAAAATGTAGGCGATATTTACCCAGATTAACCAAATTACCCGGAGGTGCTTTTTGTTCTTCTAACAAAACAGATAACGTCTGATAAACTGTCGTCGCTACTAGGATAATTACCCGAATTGATAAAGACATAACTAGACCTCTTGTAAAAATAAAAAATTCTCGTGGTTGCTGGACAATTAAGAATGAATAATCATCAATTATACTAAATCCGTTGAGTAACGCACAGAAAACGGGTTTCTCCGAGAAACCCGTTTTCTACTCATGCACTCATGCAAAAAGGGGAATAAATAATCAGTCTTTAATAACCAGATTTAGTATTAAATGGTCGATTTAGCTGTGATTAAAAGAGAGCGCCAGCATTACAGGCAAAATATAATACAAACGAACGCTTGACACGATGATTTTGAGCCAAGGATTTCGGCTCTCCCCAGTTTGGCGGGTAAAATGTATTCTAAGATACAGTTTTGCGGGCGAGTGAGTGGAACGAACCACAGAGACACAAAGGACACAAAGATCGATCGCTACTATATAAGTTAAACTTATCACGCAAAGAATAAGAGAGCCGTATTTCTAGTCAATTAAGCATAAATACTTAAAATATCCTCAAATGCGAGCTGCTACGCAGTGCCTTCGGCATCGCATTTACCTAAGAAAAAGCGCTTAATAAGTTGTTAAATTTCGAGAACAACATTAGCAGTATGCTGAAAATTAGCGAAAACCATTAAGATCATAGACCGAGTTTAATCTTATGCTAGAGAAAATACTATACGCTGATTCCGGCGCAGGTCAAACCCAAGAAATGCTACAAGCATTGATGGATCTCCCGGCTATCCGGAAAGCGTCGATTACCATTCTCCGGGTTGTTCCCCCTCAGATTACCACCGAAGCCCTGGCCAGTAAATGGGAGGAAGGAACCCAAATGCTGACTAAAATCCTGCAAGAAGTCAAAATTGAACCCAGCAAAGTCTCCACGATTCTGCGGCAAGGGGATCCCAAAGATACCGTCTGTCAAGTTGCCGACGAAATCGGGGCCGATTTGATCCTGATGGGTTCCCGAGGACTGAAGCGACTGGAGGCAATTCTAGAAAATTCCGTCAGTCAATACGTCTTTCAACTGACTAATCACCCTATGTTGTTGGTAAAAGACGATATTTACGTCAAAAAAATCAAAAAGGTGATGGTAGCTCTCGATAAGTCTAGTTCGGCTGATTTAGCTCTCGATCTGGCTATTTATCTCCTGCGGGATTATCCTTCAGCAGAGTTAATTTTGGCCCGCGTCAACCCCGACTTAAAACCGGAATTTGCCCCCACTTCCCCCAAAGAAATGGAAGAAAACCCGATTTTAGGGCCAGCAGTAGCAAAAGTGAAACGGATGAATATACCCCATCGCTGCGTGGTGACGGGGGGTAAACCGGGGGAACAACTGTGCAAACTCGTCGATGATTATAATGTGGATCTCTTACTGTTGGGGTCGCCCGATCGCCGTCCTTCCGTGGCTAAGAGTTTACCAGATCTCGATCGCCTTCTCGGTACTTCCCTCTCGGATTATGTGCGGGTTAATGTCAATTGTCCCGTCCTTTTAGCTAGAAAAGAAGGGATTTAGCCCCTATTGGGTGTAGGCAGGTAAGTCTTGACTCATTTGATTTAAGTTGCTGGCAATGGCTTTCATCGTCATAAAGGCTGAGCTAAAGGCGATTAGCTCATTTAAGGGATAACTTCGACTCTCAACCCGCAAGCTCAGTAATTGCTTCTCAAGGGATTCAATTTCTTGGATGAGCAATCCTAACTTTGGTGGGTTGAGAATTACCTGGGCAGCGATCGCAGCTTGTTGTGCGATCGCTAAAATCATCAGCCATTTTTACTTTTTTGGTGAGGACGGTGGGCAGGCGTTTGTGACCTTTTGCCCGTAAATATGCACCGATATTTTCCAGTTCAATTTTAAGAACTTCTCGATAAAGAAAGAGGATGGCGTTGAGGGCTTGGTTTTGGGTAGCGACGGCAACGTTTTTATCAACGGCAAGATGGCTCAAAAAGGACTTGATCTCTTCTTTTCCCATCTCACGGGGATGTTTTTCCTGATGGAAGAGCAGATAACGCTTAATCCAGTCCAGATATGTTTGTTCGGTGCGGTAGGAGTAATGCGGTAGGGCGGATCGTCTCTCGCACTACGTCTAGGAGTTTTCGGGGTGGGGGAGGGTTCATAAAAGAGTACGCTAATCGGCATAACACGCTTATCGTAATATTATACGGAAAACTTCTTGCGATCACTCCATTTGAGCGTAATATACGGAAAGATTCTTAAAAAAATGTGTATTTAGCGTGATATACAGAAAATTTCCGCATAATATATAGTTATACGGCAGGACTTGTAAAATTTCCGATGGCTGTAGAAAAGAGATCTGGAGGAGGCACTCACGGAAAAGAATAGCTAAAATGTTGAGCAAAACACCTATTTACGAGAAAACCTAGAATGTGGCAGCCAGATTTAGACTCTCAGCAGAACCTTGCTCAAAAAATTGCAAAGTGGAAAGCTGGGCTGGCAGATCTGGGGCGACGGAATCCTCTCATTAAGTTTCGGCAGGATAGTCCTCGATCGCTAGAAATTCTGACAGAACAGCCAGGAATTCTCTTCAAGCACATAACTGAAGATAGACAGGTGCTGTATTTTCAAGCGGACAGTGACGTTCAAGCGATTGTCCAGCCCAGACAGGCTAGTACAACGGCAGCAAGAAATCCTGTTGGATTGAGAACTCGCCAACAAGGTAATGAGCAATTAAAAAGGCTCAAGAAATTACGCAGTGAAGCGCGACTTTCATTGGAAGAAAAGGGCGTAAATAGTCTATTTTTGGCATTTGGAACACTGACTTGGTATGACAAAGATAAACCAGATGAAGCTTTGACATCTCCGCTTATCCTGGTTCCTATAGAGTTGACTAAAGAGCCAAGACGAGATGTGTATAAGATCTCTATTTTGGAAGAAGATATTGTCCTTAATCCAACTCTGTTACTAAAGTTAAAGCAAACCTTTGGAATTGAGCTTCCAGAAGGAGAAGCGATCCAAGAAATGGCTTACAGTGAATTAATTAGCCAGATTCGTAAGCTCTTGACAGAACAAAAGACCTGGGAAATCAAAGAAAACGTATTTCTATCACTATTTTCTTATGCCAAAGCTGCAATAGTTCGGGACATTATTGAAAATGAAACCCGGATTTTTGCTCATCCAATTTTGCAAGCAATTACTGGCAACCTCAGTGCCTACCAAGCAAATTACAAAGAGCCTCTACCTGCATCAGCTTTAGATTCACAAGTTAAGCCTGAACGAATATTTCAAATTCTTGATGCCGATTCTAGCCAACAAGTCGTAATTGAGGCGGCAAAGGATGGTTCTAGCTTTTTCGTTCAAGGTCCACCAGGAACAGGTAAGAGTCAAACTATCGTCAATATGATCGCTGAACTGATTGGCACTGGAAAATCAGTTTTGTTGGTCGCAGAGAAGGATACTGCACTTCGAGTAGTTTATCAGCGCATGGTTGAGTGTGGTTTAAATCATATGTGCTTGAACCTTCACCATAGTGGCACTACCGATAAGCGGAAACTTGTAGAAGATTTATCAAAAACCATTAAGTATATTGAACATATTGCCCAAAATTCTGACAGGGAACATCATAGTAACTTTTTTGCTCAACTAGTATCGACTCGCCAATCTATTAGCTCATATCTTGCAAGTTTGCACGCTAAGGAAAAGCCTCTGGATAAATCATCCTTTGAGTTATTTAGTGAACTTTTGCGAAAGAAGAGAGAGAGGGTTCCAGATCTTAACGTTATATTTCCTAATTTCAATCAATGGTCTTTTGATCGACTACAGCAAGCAAAGAATTTACTGAATCAGCTAGCTCAGTTTCTACTATTTTTCAATGGAGGGAAGACAACAATTTGGGCAAGAAGCTCTCTTAATTCTTACTCATTTGAGCTTGAATTAGAATTGAGAGAAAAAATCGAAGAGTTTCAGCAAGCAATAGTTTTAAGTAAAAATATTAATCGACAGCTTCAATCAACTTTTCAAGTCGATGCTTTGTCGGATTTAGAGTCTACAGAGACTTGCTATGCTGCCTTGTCTCATGTATTAAAGGCTCCAATAGAGCTACCGGAAAATTGGACTAGAACAGATATTTCAATTGCACAAAACGCTTTTGCCAAATTGAAAGCTGATGTTCAGGTGATTGAAAATTTTGAACCCCACTTAAAACAAAGATACTCTTCTGAGTTATTTTCTCCAGAGCTACCTCGATTGTCTGAAAGATATCAGAAGTATAGTCGCTTTTGGTTTATTCGGATCTTTAATCCTAGCTACTGGCGCGATCGTAGATATCTAAAGAAGTTGCGTATTACCAAGAATTCACTTTCTCACAATGAATTGAAACGTGATTTAGCACAGGCTGTACAGGTTCAATATGTAAGAAATCAATTCGGCCAAAGTAACTATCTTGCTCATCAAGTTTTTGAATCTTTATTTGACCCACAGATCTCTCAACAATCAGAATTACAGACTATCGAACAAGCTTTAAGCTGGCTGATTGGGTTACAGCAATATACTCTTCCTGCTGATTGTGTTCAAAATGTTGTAAGTTCTTCCTCCCGACGGCGTGAACTTGCCCAATTCATTCAGCAACTTGAATCGAACCGCGATCAAATTCGGAAGGGCTTAGATTTTCTACTATCACATTTTGATGAAAATGATGTTGCCGATTGCAACTCATCTTCTCATACAATCCCCTTTGATAACTTGAAAACGTTTTTGGATGTAGCTCAGTCTGAGCTGCCTTACTTCCAAGAATGGTTAACTTACAGAGAAACTTGTGAAAAACTCGAAAATCTGGGCTGTAAGAAGTTTTTAGATGCTTTGCGTAGCAGCAGACTGGACTCTGAGCTTTGGTTCCCAGTTCTAGAAAAGCTGATTTACCAAACTTGTCTTGATTCAATTCTTGCTCGAAAACCTGAGTTGAAGAACTTTAGACTTGAGGTACATGAACGTCAAATCAGGGAGTTTGCTAGACTTGACTACGATCAGTTGGATGTTGCTAGAGAACGCTTGAAACGCCTTCATGCAGAGAACTGGCAGAGCTTTGAGAGAACTTCAATTGCTCAATCTGAGTTGCCGAGGTTGAAAAAAGAAGCAACTAAGAAAAGACAACATTTACCGATCCGCAAACTTCTTAATGATAAACAAAAGGGAATTCAAAATATAGCTAAAACTCTAAAGCCTTGCTGGATGATGAGTCCATTATCGGTTAGTCAATATATTGATCCGAATGTGATTCATTTTGACGTTCTCATTTTTGATGAAGCTTCTCAACTTCGGACTGAAGATGTTGTTTCTTCGATTATCCGATCTGATCAGGTCATTGTGATTGGTGATAGAAAACAACTTCCGCCCACGTCATTTTTCTCAACGGGTGACAATGAGGAAGACATAGATGATGAAAACGATGCGAGCTATGAAAGTATCTTAGATGAATGTTCAAACTTTATGTTTGGGCGTACACTGAAGTGGCACTATCGTAGCCAAGATGAGCGATTAATCGCCTTCTCAAATCTTCATTTTTATGACTCTCAATTAGTTACATTTCCCAATCCTATTCAAAATCCGGATTTGGGAGTGTGGTTTGAGCACGTTCCCGATGGCGTTTACGATCGTGGCGGACGTAGAGATAACCAACGTGAGGCAGCAATCGTTGCTCAGTTAGTGTTAAAGCATGTCCAACAGTCTTCTAATCAGTCTCTTGGAATCATTGCGTTTAGCGAAGCTCAAGCTGATGCTATTCAGGAGCAGATAGAGATTTTGGGAGGAAATTACCCTAACTTGGAAGATTTTTGCCGTGATAACTCGCCTCAATTTTTTCTCAAAGCATTGGAGAATGTGCAGGGTGATGAGCGAGATGTAATTTTACTAAGCGTTGGATATGCCCGTGATCCTCAAGGCAAACTATCTCTGAATTTTGGTCCACTCAATAAGAAAGGTGGAGAACGACGACTGAATGTGGCTGTCACACGAGCCAAGAGCAAAATCACTCTAGTTTCTTCTATACTTGCTGGTGATATTGATATAACACGCACCCAAAGTGAAGGCGTAAGATTGTTACGTGACTATTTAGAATATGCAGCAAGTGGTGGTGAACGCCTACAAGGTAACTCGTACACTGATAGTCTTCACTTTGATTCACCATTTGAAGAAGATGTATATCACACTATAAGACAGCATTCGTTGCTACAAGAATATATAATCCGTACTCAAGTTGGATGTTCAGGATATCGAATTGATTTAGCCATTGCTCATAACAGTCGTCCAGGAGAATTTTTATTGGGGATTGAGTGCGACGGCGCATCATATCATAGTTCGTCTACAGCAAGAGATCGAGATCGTCTAAGACAACAAGTGCTTGAAAGACTAGGTTGGCGTATTCATCGAATTTGGTCAACAGAATGGTTTCGTAATAAACCGGAGCAAATCCGTTTATTGATAGAAAGAATCAATAAACTCCGATAAATTATGTAGTCGATATTGTCGTGTTTAGCTGCGTCAACTATGCCGTATAACAACCCTGTTGGAGCGGACTGAAAAGAGATCTTGGAGGTGATGCAAAAGTTACTGGCAGCCGCTCAACAGGAACGTTATGCTGCAACACTTGACAGGAAAACTAGTCAGCAAGACTCCTTTAAAAAATAGCTTATGTCAAAGACAGACCCAGCCAAAAAATTCATAGAAAAACTTGGACAGCAGAATTCAGATTATACAAGTCCTGAATCAGCACAAAATTTAGCTAATTCTCTTGAGTCTTTATCGACAGATATTTATACTGATAGTCAAAGATTTATTTATGAATTACTTCAGAATGCGGATGATGCAAGTAGTACCTATGGAAGTCTTGAACTAGCTATTAAAATTGTAGATCAATATTTAGTAGTTTCACATAATGGCGAACCCTTTACACAAGTAGATATTGAATCCGTTTGTAGTGTTGGGGATGGGAACAAAAGAGGTGATGCAAATAAAACTGGATTTAAAGGGATTGGATTTAAGTCTGTTTTTTCGCATTCTGATTTAGTAATCATCAATTCTGGAAACTATTGTTTTAAGTTTGACAAAGAACACTGGGGTGGTTACTGGAAGGATAATTGGGGAGTAAAAGAAGATTGGGAAGCTGAAAGAGTAAGGAAACAAAAGCAGAAAAACATTAAAATGCCTTGGCAGATTATTCCAATATGGACTGATTTACCGCAAGAATTAATCACTACAAAAAGTTTCAATGTATCTACAATTATTAGATACCAAGACACCGAAAAACTTCAAAAAGATCTATTTGAATTATTTTCTAATACACAAATATTGCTTTTTCTGAGAAGCAAGCAAATAAAAATCACCATTTCTAAAAACTCATTGACTTTTGCAATAGAGAAAATCACACAGAATGGTGTGGTTATTCTTAAAAAGTGCGATCGCCTCGCCCGTAGTTGGGTTGACGCAAGGAAACCCAACATCAATCAACTCATAACAGAGTGCGATCGTCGATCTTGTAGGGTGCGTTAATCAAATGTAACGGTGCGATCTACGTCATTCTACTATAGTAAAAGGATTTTATTGCTATGCTAGAGATTAAGTGTCAGCAGTTATCATAGATAGGCGGTTCATATCGTGGACATTGTAATTGAGTCAACGAGCGGATTTGAAAAGTATCTTGACCAACTGGGCAAAGACGACAAAGCTATAACAGTCAAAAAAATCAATGATTGTGCCAGTCTATTCCCAACTCAAAAAAAGCACGTTTATCGTAAGCTTCATCGCTTCCCTCTGTTATCAGGACTAAATGGATATGAATCTTCTCTGTACACGTTGAAGGTTTCGCAAAAGCTAAGGGTGATTTTAGCGATCGACGAAGATCCTATTTTTGGACAAGTTATATTTACCCTTTTTCGAGTAGTGAAGTGTGATGACCTTGCCAAAACATATCAAAGCATTGCAAAGTCTCTGTACCAAGAAATATCCCATCATCATGATCGAGAAATAGCTCAACTCTCATAATTTTTTTATGGTACAAACTCCGCCGATTCAAAAATGAAACGCATCAGGTACAATCAGCTAATATCGCTGCCCTGGACTGGAGCGACTACAATAGAAGGGTAACCCTAGCTTCACGAGAGTGTTTCCTTACATATGGTTTCATCAAAATTAATCTCGACATTAAGAGAACTGAGCCGCTCAGACAAGTTTTACATTATGCAGTTTCTGATCTCTGAGCTAGCCCAGCAGGAACCCGAGCTAATTAAGCCTGAACAAGCTTATCCAGTATGGTCTCCCTATGGCGCGGATGAGGCTGCGGATACAATGTTAGAAGCGCTACAGGCTACCAAAGCTCAAAACCATGCCTGACACCGAGCGGTATCCATTTCTTGCTGGCGATGCCACTTTAGGTGAAGCCAGTTTTCGCCCCTACTTGCCATTCACCCTGGTTCATCAACAGGTTTCTATTGCAGCATCCGGACTGCTGGACACTGGTGCAAGTGTTAATGTGCTGCCGTATTCAATAGGGGTCGAGCTTGGGTACAATTGGGAACGACAAACAACAGCACTGAGTTTGACAGGAAATTTGGCTCAGTACGAGGCGCGTGTCGTGCTTGCCCAAGCCGTCGTTGGGCAGTTTGAGCCTATTCAACTGGTTTTTGCTTGGACACAGGCTACAAATGTTCCGCTCATTCTGGGGCAGGTGAATTTTTTTATGGAGTTCGATGTTTGTTTCTACCGTTCACAGCTAGAGTTTGCAGTTAGCCCAAAATCTGCTGCCACAGAGTAGCTCGTTGTCTTTGCCAGACACCTAACTTCACCGTTCGCCAACCAGCCATGATTCTTCGCATCTTTCGTGTCGAGATTGATCCATCAACCCGTTCCGCTTTTGAGGCCGGGTTTAGATCCCTGTCCGTCGACGCAGTCACGCGAGCGCCCGGCAATCTTTCGTGCGAGATTGGGATGCCTACTCGATGGGCGCCCAACACGTATTCCATGATCACCCGATGGCGCGACGAAGATGCTTTGGTCGCCTTCGCAGGGCCGGAATGGAACACACCAGTGATTCCCGCCGGTATGGAGGCTTTCGGAAGAAAGCTGTCCGTAGAGCACTACCGGATTGACGATTCTCCCATCGGCGAACAACGCAATGCAGCGGACTCGCGATAGAATCCGGTGGTGTGGTTCGCGTAAGGTCGCGAGCCGCTGATCGCAATAGTTAGACAGAGAAGGTAGTTTTTATGATTAGTAAACTTTTGAGTGTTTCTATACTGGCTACATTTCTTGTAGCAGTCGCATCATCGACTCCTGTTCGAGCCAAGCCAAAAACTTATAGATGCGAAAGTTATAAAACAACAGATGGACAATGGCGATATCGTATTTCTCCTTCACTTGAGGGGAGTTTTATCAGTAGATCACTTTGTTTTATTCCAGTTTCCCAAAAAAAGTGTAAATATGATGACAATCTTGGGCATGGCTGGCGTGAATGCGGTAATTGTAAAACAAGTCCAGCAGATCCATTCAATTTTTGTCTGGGAGAAGGCTACGGTGAAATCGTTGAGGCTCCTGGCGGAGATCGTTATCGTGCCTTTCGGACAGGAACTACTATTGTTTTAGATTAGAACAATTGGAAGATTACCTGTTGGAATTGGCTCGCCTGTAGATTGGATTATTCAAAAAGTGCGATCGCCGATCTTGTAGGGTGCGTTAATGAAATGTAACGCACCTTATCTAACCCCAGTTCGGGTTGGGCAGCGGGGGGTAAAGCCCGTTCCATCTTCAAGGAGGGTTTTTTCGGCTGGTGACAGTAAGCAATCAAACCACCCTTGTTGGAAGCGGATAATTTCGATCGTGCATCGCGATCGTTGAAAACAGACATCAAATTCTCGAAAAAAGTTCGTTTGCCCAAGAATTAAGGGTATCTGAGAGGTTTTTGCCCAAGCAAAGGCTAGACGAACAGGTTCCAAATTCCCAATTTGAACATATACTTTAGACGTTCATAATCTGAGATTTATTAAACTTCTGAAATCGTAGAGTCAGCAAAGAATCCAGTTCTTTTTTATGTTTCAGATGGGCATCATTCAGACATTCATAAATAGCTGAAGAAAAGTCAGAAAAGTTCTC
>NZ_JADBVM010000214.1:0-20635 GCF_020244875.1 Microcystis sp. M44BS1 | reverse complement strand
TCTCAATTGTTAAGCAAAAATCGACCAAATGTGAATATTTCGTAACTATTCTGATTGACTGGTATCACTTGAAATGCCCACACAGCAAGCGGTTCACAAAATTGGCTAATTGTCAATAGCGTTTGAGATGCTCTCACCCTGTTTGGATTCATCCCCAATCCCTCTGGCAACTTCTAAGGCTTCGGGTAATAAACTTTCCGGTAAATAGGGGGCTAACCCTGTTAATGCCTTTGCACGGTGGTATTGATCCCTAATCTCTCTAGCTGTAGCTAACGCTTCGGGTAATAAAGTCGGGGGAAGATAGGGAATAATTGCCTTTAATTCTTCTGCTTGGTTCCGAGAATCTTGATTTTGCCTCACATAAGCTAATCCCTGAGCAGGTGTCCAGATTTCCTGCTTAACCAGTGCAGCAATTAATTCTGGTTTAATATTCCCCGCCAAACTATTAAGAGAAGTGGTGATTAAAGCATAACGAACCTGTAACCCAAGAGACTCACTCTTGTTCTCAATAAAATGCTCCTCCGCCAATTGCCACGCCCGCGAAACATCCTTAATAAAAACTGCTGTTTTCCCTTCCCTTTCACATTGACTATACCAACCATTATGACCTTCTGCGGTTTCTTCCCTCAGTAATAGATGAATCTGGGCTATCTGTCCCGCTTTTTCTAAATGCCAGAGCAATTGATTATAAATGTAGCCATCATCTGCTAAAGTATGCCAGTTTGATCCCCCTAAATCCCCCTTAATAAGGGGGACTTCCACCTCTTTTCCCCCCTTTTCAAGGGGGGTTAGGGGGGATCTCTCCTTTTCAAGGGGGACTTCCACCTCTTTTCCCCCCTTTTCAAGGGGGGTTAGGGGGGATCTCTCCTTTTCAAGGGGGACTTCCACCTCTTTTCCCCCCTTTTCAAGGGGGGTTAGGGGGGATCTCTTAATTTGTTTTTGATACCGTTGTAAAAGCTGTTGATGTGCCTCAGCCATTGATAACCCTAACCCCGGTAATTGATAATCCGTTTCAGGATGAGGAGGCGCTAGGATCAGATTTCGGGCTAAATCATGTAACAAATCATGGACACGATAACTGGTTAGTTGTTCACTAGAAACCCCCGTTAATAATAAAGCCTTACCGCGTAAATATCTTAAAGTTTGTCTCGCTTCTCTAACCGGACAATCCCATAAAGTCGCCGCCATTTTTTCGGTAATGGTAACATCATCCGGTAACACCCCTAACCAGCTAAATTGTCTCAATCTTTGCCCATTTAACCGTTTTAAACTGAGATTAAAGCAAGCAATTAAACTATAATGTTTGCGCTTTTCTTCATTGGCAGTATCTCCAGCTTCCAAGCGATCTAAAATTTCTAAATTAGCGATTTCTGCTTGTAATTCTTCGATTAATTCAGCCCAAGGAATCCCATCTTCAATTTGTGCCGCCGTTAACTCCAAAGCTAAGGGTAAATAACCGACAATTTTGGCTAATATTTTGGCTTGTTTCTGATCTGCTAAATTTAATTCATGCTTTAAATAACCCGTTAATAAGGCTAAAGATTGAGATTCGGTCATTACATCCAAATCATAACGAATTGCCCCTTTAACGGGAACTTCTCTAGTGGTTATTAATAATTTACAGTGATTTCCTGCTACTATAAAAGGATCAATATCTTCTACATTCCAGAGATCATCTACTACTAATAAAGCCTTTTTATCTGCCAATAAAGTCCTCAAGTGTAAGGATGCCGCATCAATACCCGTCGGCTTAAAATTATAATCTCCTAAAGCTTGAATCCAGCCATGAAGAAAGGATAAAATATCTGGTTGTTGTCCTAAAGTTGCCCAGAAAATGCCATCAGGAAAAAAAGCTTGAACTTCTTTCTCCTGTGCTAATGCCGCCGCTAAAGTGGATTTACCAATCCCTCCTAATCCATAAATCGCACTAATAACTAAAGTTCCAGTTTTTTCCGTTGTTTCTGACAATAAAAGTTTTTTTAACTCAATACTAACCTCTGGACGTTCGACAAAATAACTCGGTTTAGGCGGAGCTTGATTGCGATAGGAAGAAGATTTTAAAGAAGCGGATATAACGGGTTTAGGTTCAGGATCAATATCATGGTTTTCTAATATCTCACACCATTCGGGATTGTCATAAACCCTTGCCAAAGATTCAGCTTCTAAAGATGCCGGACGATCTCTAATTGGCTGTTTAGATTGTACCCCAATCACTAACCCATTACAAACAATTGCTGATCCCGATGTTCCCTCCCAAGGAGATTGATTTTCTGCTAATCTTTCTAATTGTTTATCGGTGGGTTGTATGTCTTGACTATCTTTAATATTTAATAACAAACGGTGATGAGGAACACGATTAGCTACATCGACAGTTCCCTCAATATGTAACCCTGTGGCGTATTTTATCTCATCTTCAACATACCGTAAAAATAGAGGAAATCCCAAACAGTCAAATTTAACTTTTTGGGTGCTACTCGCATCAGGTAACACCCCAAAACCTACAGGATTACAAGTTTCGATAGTTTCTGGTAATTCTACTAAGGCTATATCGATATTATCGGGAGCTTTCCAAATTACCTTAGCGTCTATATCCTGCTTATCAGAATAGTTTGATGCTGATCTAAATCGTACTTTACAGTCGTTACTATTATCAAATAGATGCCGACAAGTCAAGAGTAAACGTCCCCCAATTCGATAGGCAGTGCCGTATTTAGGGGCAACAATTTCTAAAGCGCGATCGGGTTGGAATTGGGGCATAACTTATCGGATTGATGTAACCTATTCTTCTCGGATGACGATGGGTTACGCTTCGCTAACCCATCCTACAAATTAACTGCTTTGGGGGCAAGCATTGCGTCCCTAGGGGTATAAAATTCTAATCGGGTTTATAATCACTTGCTGTCTTGATAGGTCCTCCATCTTTCCCAATGGGTTTAAGGGGAATTTTAATTCTATGGGTTATCGTATCTTTATTGGTGACACCCCCACCCATTTCTACTACCCAAAATTTCAGCCCACCTTTGCCTTCTTTCGACTGCTCAACCACAAATTGAACCTCTAATTCAATTTCACCCACTTCAAAGCGAATCTGCTCACCCTCAGAGGCTAAAATAGATTTACTCAGTTCAACCCGCAATGCTTCTAAGGTTTCTCGAAGTCCAACTTTATTGATGTCCATAATTCTCTAGTTATTTTTGAAGGATGCAGACAAAAACCCTTTCAATTCTATCGTTTTTCTGAAACTTTAGGGCGGACGGATTGCCTTTCTCAAATGACATAATAGCCCAACCCGATCGCTAAGGGAAGCGCAGGTTGGGAAAAGACATCGACCTAATATTATCTCAAGACTAAAATGACAAATTGAATTAGTATCGAGCTATTTTGCCAATACAAGGTGTCAAGATCAAACTAAGGAGCTAAACGTTGCCTTTGCCAACTGCCATCTTCTTGACGATAATAACAGAGACGATCGTGAAGACGACTGGGGCGACCTTGCCAGAACTCGATTAAACTAGGAATTAGGCGAAATCCGCCCCAATGAGGAGGACGGGGAACTTCACGACCAGCATATTCTTCTTTTAGTTCTGCTAGGCGTTTTTCGAGGATATCCCGCCCCGAAATCACTTCACTTTGATTGGAGGCCCAGGCCCCTAAACGAGATTCCCAGGGACGGACAAAAAAGTAATTATCCGATTCCTCCTCGCTGATTTTTTCTACAGTTCCCTCGATCCTAATTTGCCGTTGCAATTCTCCCCACCAAAACACTAGGGCTGCATTGGGATTAGCGATTAATTCCTGTCCCTTGGCGCTGTGGTAGTTGGTAAAGAGAACAAAACCGCGAGGATCGAAGTCTTTTAACAGTACCATGCGGGCCCGGGGTTTGCCCTCTGGGGAAATAGTGGCTAAAGTCATAGCGTTGGGTTCCAATCTTCCCGAAGATACCGCCCGTTCTAGCCATTGTTTAAATACAATGAAAGGATCGGCAGATGTTTCTGACTCTAGCAATTCTTCGAGATTGTAGTCCAAGCGCAGGTCAGCGATCGATATGTCCATGGTTTTGCTTGCTAAATTCTATCCTTTGAGATCCTACAAGATTCTACAATCATGACTATCACCTCGGCCAGTGATGCGATCGCCTCTCTTTTAGAAATGGCGGAACAGGGAGAAATTGACCCCTGGGATGTGCAGGTTATTGATGTGATCGATCGCTTTTTGGCGGAATTGGGGTTATTAAATGATCTAGATTTAGCCATGGCCCAAGCTAATTTACCCCAATCGGGACAGGCTTTTTTATGGGCTTCTATGTTAGTTTTATTTAAGGCTGATACCCTAGAAAGATTGTCTTTGGAACAGCAAGAAGAAAGTCTGATTGATGAGGAAATTAGCGAGTTAGAACGGGAATTAAGAACTTTACCCCGTTATCTAGAAAATCATATTCGCCGTCGTACTGCTGCCCCACCACCGCGCAAAAGACGGGTAACTTTGCAGGAGTTAATCACTCAATTACAACAGATTGCCCTAGAGATTGAAGCTTTACCGAAACTGCCTGTAGTTGTCCCGAAACCCCGGCCCCAATCCCGACGGGAAGCGGTACAAATTATCACGGAATTGGCCCACCAAGAAAACCTGACGGAGTTGGCAGCGGAACTGGACTTTTTTTTGCAGAGAAAGTTTTTTCAATTAGAGAAAAATGAGATAGAGTTTGAGTATTTATTAGATTTATGGCAAGGGGAAAAACCCTCTAGTCACTCGGCAACACAGGAAAAGGTGGCGATTTTTTGGGCTTTACTTTTACTCGCTTCTCAATCAAAAGTGGAGTTAAAACAAGAGGATTTTTATCAAGATTTAACTATTTCTTTAATTAGGGTTGGCTGAAAAGCTTTTTCAGCCAACCCTAGATAGCTTAATATCTTAGCGGGTTAGGGCCGCGCCTCTTTCGTACAAAGTGCGGGCATAATCGGTCCAAGTACCCTGGCCCCAATAACGGAAACAACTGGTTTGCACGAGCAAATTATAAAGCAGTGCCTCCAGATAATCCGGTCGTCGGGTGAAGCTAGGATCCGCCTGTACTAAAGGATCATATTTCTCGTGGAATTGAGCGCTTAATTGGTTCATCGGTTCGAGGACATTTTCGTAACCGCGCACCCAACTGAGATCATTTGTCCAAGATGCCCCATCCATGCTAAAACGGTGGTCGGACTGTTTTAAATCAGCGATCGCCTGTTCCACTGCTTCTGGGGTAGCGGCATCCGGATTAACTCGCTGCCAGATTTTATGCTGGTGTACGGCTTGAATTGGGGGATAATCTTGGGGATTAACGCCAGCAGCCTCGATTAACTCCAGATATTCCGTACCGTTAAATCCTGCCACACTGGAACCCCCCTGCATTTCCCGCCAAGGATTGGGAAAATCGCGAGGAAATTCATTCATCATCACGCCACCATTTTCACCGTCGGCAATCTGGGAACCTAGGGAAGGAACCCAAACGCCGCCGATTTGCTGTTTACCGCGGCATTTGGCCTCGTGGTAGGGTTGCATTTGGGCGACTAATTTGGTGTCGGAACCCTGGGTTTTAATCAAAGCAGTAATCGCAATCACTTCACCCCGAGAATTACGGGCCACCAGGCGATTAGGAATATATTTTTGTTCCTGACTCAATCCCGAACCGTCGAGATTTTCCACCGAGTGTTCCTGTACCAATAACCAGCGATAGCCGCATTCTTTCAGAGCTTTAATATACTCGTAGAGGGTATCGGGATGGTTAGGAAGGTGCATTTCCGGGGGAGAGAACCCTTTGACTCGTTTCAGGGCATCCGGGCCAAAAATCGAGGCAAAATAGGTTTGCCATGCTTGCATCTGTAATTTTAGATCGGGAATCGGTGTGGAAGGAGCCACCGCATGACTCCACATCGTCCCCAACCATTCCACATAGGGTTGATATTGACTGTTACAGGTGATTAATTTGAGTTTATCGAGGATATCCTGCCGTCCCATCTGTACCAAACCCCAGAGGAGATTGCCGGAATAATCAAGCATAATCCGGGGATTACAGCCTTCCGCCACCAATTGTGGGATAAAATCGCCCATGCGACTGTAACACCAGGCAAAAACGCTGGCATTATGGTTATCGCCATCCCCTTGATGCTCGAACATATGCTGGAGATTGCAGATTAATTCCCCGTTAACACCTGCGGGGATGGTGGGTTGGTGCATATGCAAGGCACAGGCAAAACCAGCGTTAATATTGTCTAATTTGAGATTTGTTGTCGGTAAAAAGATCGGATCATCGTGATTGACAATCGCTGCGATTTCCTGTTCCCAACCGCAAATAGTCGGTAGTCCGGGGCGTATTTCCGTGATAGGGTTCGATTTCGAGGATACGGGTGTAGCGATCATAATTTTTCAGGCGAATAGATTGAGATAGTTTGTCCCCACTCTCCCAGGGACAACTTTTTTGACTGGCAACAGGTCACTCCTGACTGTTCACTGCTAACTGAGCTAAGAGTGCGGACTTGATCCTATCCCATTTATACTGGGAGTAACCCCCTCCAGACACAAGCCTTCGTAACTCGTTAAAAATCAAGATGATTCTTTACTGAACTTAACCGATCCTCGCACTATGATACAAACAACTATCCGCCCTTTTACCTGTAAATTTTAACCATGTTCTCGGCGACTACCGAAATTCTTGTTATCTTCTTCCTCATCCTCCTCAATGGAGTCTTTGCTCTCTCGGAAATTGCCATTGTCTCGGCCCGCAAAATCCGTTTGGAACAATTAGCCAGAGATGATCGACGGGCGGCGGTGGCCTTAAAATTGGCCAATGATCCCAATCAAATTTTATCGACGGTGCAGATTGGCATTACCCTAGTGGGTATCTTTGCCGGGGCCTACGGAGGAGCTAATTTATCGGTCAGTGTGGCGCAATTATTGGCCCAAGTTCCTGTTTTAGCCCCCTACAGTCAAGCTTTGGGATTAGGATTAGTGGTGTTAATTATTACCTATCTATCCCTAGTGGTGGGGGAATTAGTGCCGAAACGGTTAGGTTTAAGTAATCCTGAAAAAATCGCTATCCTCGTTGCTGATCCTCTGAATAGGTTATCAAAAATTGTTTCGCCCGTTGTCCATCTTTTGAGTCAATCGACTAATCTGATTCTCGGTTTGTTGGGGATTAGCGGTAATAATAATGATTCCCCAATTACGGAGGAAGAATTGAAAATTATGCTTAAACAGGGAACCGAAGCGGGAACCTTTGAGGAAGCAGAACAGGATATGGTGGAAAGGGTGTTAGGATTGAGCGATCGCCGAGTCAGTCAGATTATGACCACGCGCCCAGATGTTGTTTGGTTAGATTTGGAAGATAGTGCCGAAATTAACCGCCAGAAGCTAATTGAGAGCAATCATACCCGTTTTCCTGTGTGTCAGGGCAGTTTAGATGAGGTTTTGGGGGTAATCGAAGTCACAGACTTATTGGCCGATTGTTTAACCGGTGAAAGTTTCGATCTAACGAAGGATTTACAGCAGCCGCTTTTTGTGCCGGAAAGCACTAGGGGTTTAAAGGTTTTAGAATTGGTACAGCAAAGTGGTCATCATATTGCCTTGGTAGTGGATGAGTACGGGGTGATTCAAGGATTGGTGACGCGCCAGGATATTTTAGAGGCAATTGTCGGCGATTTACCCCAATTAGATAATATTGAAGATGCACAGATCGTGCAGCGGGAAGATGGTTCTTGGTTGATCGATGGCACAGTGGCGATCGAAGATTTTAAAGAGTTATTTGAAATCAGTGAATTACCCGGGGAAAAACAGGGGAATTATCACACTTTAGGGGGTTTTATTATTACCCATCTTGGCAGGATTCCGGGAGCTGCCGATCATTTTGAATGGCAAAGGTTGCGCTTGGAAGTGGTGGATATGGACGGTAATCGCGTCGATAAGGTGTTAGTCACGCTCTTGTTGGATGATTTGTAAGTAATTGTTAGTAAACATCTAGATTTTTTCAAGCTTGTGAAGACCGATACAATTTTTTATCAACTCTTGCAAACTTTTCCGGGGTTAATTTTTGAATTACTGGGAGACTCAACCCAGAAAGCTGAAAATTATCAATTCTCCTCCCGAGAAATCAAACCCACATTCCGCACCCTAGTCGTTGAAATCAAAAGTTGCTCTAGCCCTTGTATAGTAAGACTTTTAGCGATTACTAAGAATTATGAAGTGTCACACTCTATTCAGCGATCGCCAGCTTAATGAGAGTTTATCTCAATAATTTGGTATCAGAGCTATCAGATTTTTAGGGCTAATTGTGCATCTGCTGATCCAACAAATTAGCCTGTAATTCAGAGCCGGCAATCGTTTTGACGATTTAGATAAAATTTTCAATGTGACACTTTAGGGTGCGGAATGTGGGATCAAAGAATTAGCGCGTCGTTTTGACGGTATTTTTTTACCGACCACAGCAGCACCGGAACTAATTATTTACTTTGTTGAAGTGCAATTTCAGGATAAAAGTGATTTTTATTGGCGATTTTTAACAGAAATTGTCATCTATCTCAATCAGTATAAACCCGTTCAGGATTGGATGGCTGTAGCTTTATTTGCCTCTAGGGATATCGACAATAATTTTCCCTATCAACTACGGGGATTTGAGATAACGGGACAGATCAGACGTATTTATTTAGATGAATTAATCGATAGTCCGGCTCCGTCTCTGGGTTTAGGAATTATTCAGTTAATTGTCGCTACACCCCAATTAGCACAGCAACGAGGAAAACCACTTTTAGAAAAAGCGATCGCTGAAATTGATGATCTAGTTTTCCAGCAAAAAGTTGTAGAATTAATTGAAAGAACCTTAGCCTATAAATTTACTAATCTTAGTCGCACGGAGTTAGAAGCTATGTTCGGATTAGATGATCTCAGACAGACTCGACTTTATCAAGAAGCTAAAGAAGAAGGTCGTGAAGAAGGTCGTGAAGAAGGTCGTGAAGAAGCTAAAACTGAAGCGATCGCCAGTTTACTAGCTTTAGGTTTAAGTATAGAACAGATTGCCACTGCTTTGCAGTTAGAACTTACCAAAGTACAAGAGACAGCGGCCAAATTATCCCCCCCAAATTAGAAGAGTAAATTATCAGGTTTCTCCCTGACTTTACCCTATTCATTCATATTACGATAGGTAGCCACTGCCGAGGGAGAAATGCGATTGAGATAACGGAAAATCCAATATTTTAAGACTGTATCCAAGATAACGGGAAAAGTGGCGATAAAGAGAAAATTAAACTGGCGATTTTCTGGTAAACCGAAATGACGACTTAACCCTTCTAGGATCACTTCCCAACCGTGGGGAGAGTGGAAACCGACAAACATATCGGTAAAGAGAATAATTAAAAAAGCTTTAGCTGAATCGCTAAGATTATAGAGAATGCCATCCAGAAAAGACTTGACAATCTCGATTTCCCGACGACTAAAAGCGACAACAAAACCAAAGGCAATCAGGGAACAAATATCGGCGAAAATATTAGCGATCGCATTTAAGCCTCGCTGGCGAAATTCTTCACTTAGTACCGCTGCTTTTTTAGTAATTTCTCCCTCGATTTCTTCGTTAGATAATTTGGGTGCTAAACCAATCATACCTCGAAAATGTAAAGCTTCCTCAAATCTTCTCAGTTCCGAAAAAGCTTCTTCTTCTAAATCCTGATTGATAAAAATAAACTGTTCCTGTTGTTGGAAATATTTATTAACCAAGGGGGTAATCAGGAAAGTTTTGGTTAATTGCTGGGTCAACAAAGGAATAATAATTAACAGTAAAATAAACTTGATAGAAATGGCGGTTTTATAACGAGAATTGCGAAATCTTTTTAAAACTGCCTCCTCCGATTCTACCGCTTGGGGATCAATTTCCTGTTTAATGCGGTTAAAAGTATTGACAAAAGAACGGGGTAAAACCCCCGGTCTTTCCGTAGCTTTTTGGGATTTATTACTTTTGATTATTTCCTCATCTTCAATACTACCCGCTGCTAAAAAAGAGCGATTTCTAGAAGTCTTATTTTTGGCTGTTTCCTGCTCAAAATTTCTGTTCTGGATACTTTTGGGAACATCTTGAATATCTTCTGGCCAATAATTATCTTGATATTTTCCGATAATACTATCGATAAACTGAAGTTTTTTCAGACAAACATCTGTGGTGACAGTAATCACCCCATTATTAATTGTCGGTTGATTTGGACCGAAGGTATTAACGATCGAGCGACTAGCTTTAAACTCCGTCAATCTGACTTTAATTTTTTGCAAATAACCTTTAACTTCTGCGATAAAATAGGAATTAGTGCTGCTGCCATAATTCGAGAATTCATTCGCCACTTTTCGCCCTTGAAAATGCTTGTCTTCTATCTCCTTAATCTTCAAAGCTGCATGATAAGCCTCATCTAAAGAACGTTCAGGAGTTTGTAATAACCATTGATTAACACCTTGCAAAATCCGATTAAGATTCATAGGAAACAATTACTTCCACAAGGGAGAAAAGCTAGAGTACCGATCAGTTATCTTAACAAATACAATCGAGAAAAAACGATGTCAATCATACCAATTTGGATCGAAGGTGGCACGCGATCGGGAAAAACCACCGCTTTAGTCGGGGAATTTCGGCGCTGGGTGTCTCGCAATCGCTCAAAATCATCCCCCCTTCCTCGATCGATCTTAGTTTTCGCTGCCAACGATGATAATAAACGGGAATTAGCCGATCGATTAGCCATTGCTGTTAGGGGTAGCTATCCGATTCTCTGCAAAACCCCTTTAGGTTTTCTCACCGATGAAGTCATCCTGTTTTGGCCGTTAATTTTCGAGTTTTTGGAGCTAAAAGCCCAATTTCCCCGCCGATTACGCCCAGAAACGGAGCAGGAACTCGCCACCCGTCTCTGGCAACCAGCAATCGCTAAATTCTTCCAGCTTACTAGCATAAATGAATATCGTTTCGTGCGTCAAGTTCTCGATTTGTTACAATTAGCCGGCGCTAGTGGTGTTCCCGCAGAAAAGATACCCGAAAGATTAGCCGACGGATTATCAGAAACAGATTTAAAACGAGTTTTAGCAATTAATGAGCAGGAAATACCAGAAAAAGTGGGAGAATTAATCATTCAATGGCGTGATTGGTCTCTAGAACGTGGTTTATTAAGTTATGGTATCATCTACGAACTCTATTGGCGCTATTTATTCCCTGATAGTCGTTATCAACAGCAACTATTAAAACGCTTCCGGGGGGTTTTTGCGGACGATGTGGACGATTATCCGGCTATTGCCAAGGATTTACTCAGTTTTTTCCTCGATCATGATTATTTTAGCGTTTTTACCTACAATCCCCAGGGAAAAATTCGCTTAGGATTAACTGCCGATCCCGATTATATACAAAAATTAGCGGCACGCTGTCAAATTATGTCATTATCTACCACTGACGGGTTAGCTGCTCAGTTTAGCGAGACGGTTCTCTCCTTAATCAGCGACGGTAACTATCTTGGCAATCTTCCCGATCAATTCATCTCCCTGCAAACCACCTCTCGCGCCGAATTGTTACGGAAGACAGCCACAGCTATTATTCAAGCAGTCAAGCAAGGGGCAGTAAAACCCGAAGAAATCGCCGTTATTGCCCCCGGTTTAGACGAAATCGCCCGTTATAGCCTGATGGAAATTTTAACCGGTGCTGGGATAGCCGTTCAACCCCTCAACGAACAACGACCCCTGATCAGTTGTCCTCTGATTCGGGCATTATTGACCCTTCTCGCCCTTGTTTATGAAAATTTGGGGCGTTTAGCCCCCCAAGAGGCTATAGCGGAAATGCTGGTGATTTTTAGCCGTTATCGCTGGGATGAAGAACAAAATTTAATTCCCGATATCGATCCGGTTCGCGCCGGATTAATTGCCGATCATTGTTATCAAGTGGCTCTGGAAAATCCTCGTTTATTAGCGATCGAAACTTTTCCCCGTTGGGATCGCTTAGGACAAAAAGCTTGTACTGCCTACGAAAGAATTTGTCACTGGATCGAAGGGATGAAAAAACGGCAGCAAGAAGCCAAACTTTTCCCGATTTTTGTCTTAAATCAAGCGATCGAACAATTATTAAACGATGGGGAAAATTTGCCCTTCGATCACTTGGCAGCTTTGCGAGAATTAATGGAAACTGCCCAACATTTTTGGGAGATTGATCGCCGTTTGCGTGAGAGTGAACCCTCTTTTCAAAGTCCCAGCGAAACTATTAGTCAGTTTATCCAACTTTTGCGTCGTGGCACAATCACTGCTAATCCCTATCCTGTGCGACAATTTATTAAATCTTCCCCGGCAGTTACCCTAGGCAATATCTTTCAATATCGTTCTTTTCGTTCTAGTCATCGTTGGCATTTTTGGCTAGATTGTTCCTCCCCACTCTGGGAACAAGGAGGTGCTTCCACTCTTTTTGCCGCGCCGATTTTTTGGCGAGAAAGTCCCTATCAACGCTGGACAACGGAAGCAGAATTAGAGGAAAATCAGGCACGTTTACAGAGAATTTTAAGGGATTTATTAGCAAGGGTAAGCGAAAAAGTTATCCTCTGTCACAGTGATTTAGGAGTATCGGGAACCGATCAAACTGGACAACTTTTATCCTTAGTACAAGCGGCAAAAGAATATGATTAAGCACTAGAACAAAATTAACTTCTTGGTTAGGAAATGCAAAAGGCAACCCCCCCGACATCGGGGGGGGCAATAGGCAAAATGGGGAAATAAATAATCAGTTTTTAATAACTAGATTTAGTATAAGGCCTTTTGGGGTTGTAAATTAAAAGCTACCAACTCCGAACCACAAAAGGGTTCTATCCAGCGATCAAAGTTTTGCTGATCCGCTAAATTTTTGATTGATGATACCAGTTTAGTTTTGATACTTTGACATTTAATCGGGGGAACAATAACGGTGGTTTTCATGAAAAACTAATAGAGAATTAAATGAATACACTGGGGGAAACATTGAAAATCTCTCCTAAAATTTTCCCTTGAGCTTTACTAATCGATCGCTTGCCATTAACAATCTCAGAAACCACACCCTTAGAACCAATTTTACCAACTAAATCAGCTTGTTTCATGTTGTTGGCTTCAATTAAGTGTAATAATACTTCCTGCGGTGAAGCTGGTTCGGGTTGAGGTTGTTTGGCATCAAAATCCTTAATAATTGTCGCCATTAATTTAACCATCGCGGTTTCTTCTGGTAGTCGATCCTGTTTACTAATTAGATTAAGGAGAAGATGACGCGCTTGCTCATATTCTTCCTCATTTTCAATAATCTTGGGTTGAAATTTAGTCAACAGTTGATTATAAATATTTTGATTAAGTGCTAGAGTCATTTTTCTTGCGGTTAGACTGAACTTTTTGGGTGTGTTACTACTTAACTTAAACCAGTGATTTTAACCAACTGTACCAAGCATCTAAACCTTCTCCTGTGGTAGCGGAAACTTGAAAAACTTTCAGATTGGGATTAACCTGATAGGCGTAATCTAAACAGCGATCGAGGTTAAAATTAACGTAGGGCAGTAGGTCTATTTTTGTCAAGATCATGACTTGAGAAGCGTGGAACATATAGGGATATTTAATCGGTTTATCTTCCCCTTCGGTGACGGAAAGAATGACGACTTTGGCATTTTCTCCCAAATCAAATAAAGCAGGACAAACTAGATTACCAACATTTTCGATCATGACTAAAGAATTCATCGGTGGATCGAGTTCGATTAATCCTCTCTCTACCATTGATGCTTCTAAATGACAACCTGTTCCGGTGTTAATTTGGATAACCTGACAACCGGTTTCACTAATTTTTTGAGCATCATTAGCTGTAGCTTGATCTCCCTCAATGACACTGATAGGAATAGCGGTTTTTAAATCGGCAATTGTGCGAGTTAACAGGGTAGTTTTTCCCGAACCAGGGGAAGAAACCAGATTAAGAGCAACAGTTTTTCTCCCCTTCAACCAACCGCGATTTTGTGCCGCTAATAGATTATTTTTTGCCAGCAGATTTTGCTCAACTTGGAGAATATTGCCATGAATTTGAGCGTGAATTTCCGCAGGATGATGGGGATGCTCATGCTCGTGAGCGTGAGCGTGAGCGTGATGGCTATGACTAATAACAGTACCATCGGCTAAAATATGTTCATGGGTTCCCGTTTGCGGATTAGTTACCGTTACTTCCGAGTTATCAGAACAACCACAGGTTACACACATAAGGATTCTGTCTCCAAGGATTTGAGATTTAATTCTTGACCCTGTAAAATGACTATATTGCGACTACCACATCGATCGCAGATTCCGTAGGGATATTCTAGTTCTAGCTCATTTCCGCAATCTTGGCACTGTCCTAAACCAGAAATTTCCAGAATCTCTAACATTGCCCCCTCTATATTAGTACCTTGACAACAGGTATCAAAACAAAAAGCGATCGATTCTGGCATAATTGCCGTTAGTTTACCAATCTCTAACACCACGCGCCTAACTTTCATTCCTCGGGAATGCTCTAAAGCAAGTTCAATAATATTTTGGGTGATTCCTAGTTCGTGCATTTTCAGTTATCAGTTATCAGTTATCAGTTATCAGTTATCAGTCATCAGTTATCAGTTATCAGTCATCAGTTATCAGTTATCAGTTATCAGTTATCAGTTATCAGGTAAATTTCAACTAAAACCCCAAAACCCCAACTATCTGTTTTTTTAGTTTTCACTTTTTCCTTTAAAACTGTCTCCTGTCTAATTAACATATTCTCGGTAATTGTTCACCGACTAACATATCGAGAATTCTGTTAGTGCCGAAAGGGGTTTTTAAGTAAACTAAATTGGGGGGAGAAGCGACGACTTCCCCGATAGAAGCAGCATTTTTACCGTCAGGATGGGAACGCATCACTGCTAAAACGCGATTTTCCGCCTCCGGAGGGACGACAAGGACTAATTTGCCCTCATTTGCCAGATAAAGCGGTTCTAAGCCCAATAATTCGCACATTCCTCGCACTTCTTCCCGGATGGGGATCGCCGTTTCCTGCACCTGTATTCCCACCCCTGAACTTTGGGCAAATTCGTTTAAAACCGTGGCTAATCCGCCTCTAGTGGCATCCCGCATCGCTTTAACTTGTGGGCAAACTTCCAGAATTGCAGAAATTAAAGAATTCAGGGCTTGACAATCGCTTTCGATTGTGCATTGTAGGTCTAATTCGCCCCTGGCAATCAGAATGGCGGCGCCGTGATCCCCCAGAAAACCGTTAATCAAAATGCGATCGCCAACTCGTAAATTATTCGCCCCGGAATTGATTCCGGCCGGAATTACTCCGACTCCAGAGGTGTTAATAAATATTTGATCCCCTTGTCCCTTGGGAACGACTTTTGTATCCCCGGTGACGATTTTTACCGCTGCTTTTTCGGCGGCTATTTTCATGCTGGTAACGATGGTTTTTAGGGTGTCAATAGATAAACCTTCTTCGAGGATAAAACTACAACTGAGATAGAGAGGAATTGCCCCACCGACAGCCAAATCATTAACGGTTCCATTGACTGCTAAACTGCCAATATTACCCCCCGGAAAGAATAGGGGAGAAACCACATAGGAATCGGTGGTAAATGCTAAGCGATCGCCTATTTTAGCTAAATCTTTAATCTCAAATCGGGCTTGATCTTCAAGGGGTGCCAGTAAGTTATTATCGAAGTTATTGACGAATATCTCGTTAATTAAATCCCGCATTGCTCTGCCACCACTGCCATGGGAGAGAGTGATATTTGTCTCGGTAATTTTGTTTTTTTTTAATCTTAAAGAAGCTGAAGGATTGCTAGTCATAGGTGAGGTAGGAAGTTATCGTTTTGAGGAGTCGGTCGTCGATACCAAATTAGATTACACTTGTTCTTGATGAAAAACGCTGTCATAGCTTACTGCTAGATTATCTTAATGGGTTTCTGGTATTTCTCGCACTTTTTCTACAGTTAAGTCCAAAACTTGAGCAATTTGTTCTACCGTTAAACCTAAAGCCAATAAACGCGGCACAGATTCCAGTTTACCTTCCAGTTTACCTTCTTCTCGAACGTCTTGAAAATAACGGGTTTGTTTCAGTTCATCTAAACTAAACATGGCTTCTATCTCCCGGCGACTTAGACGTGGTAATTTATAGATAAGGATCGTTTCTATTAATTGTAGGAGGTTTTGCGGTTGGGTAAATTCAGTTCGCACTCGTTCAATAAGTTGTTTGGCTGTTGCCACTGCTTGATTTTCTTTAGCAATAATTAATTTTATAGTGGCAATACCGAGGGAATCTTGATTAATATCATCTAGTTCATCTAAATAGATTCGCGTCACTCTCCCAGATGTCAATAAGTCTTGATAACGTACAACCTGATCTGATTCTACCCGACGATGGGGATAAATGACCACCCCGCGCCAATCATTGTTAAAAGCAGTTTTACTGAGATATAAGAAGATTTCAGCAAAGAAACGGCCATAAAAATTCTGATCATCTTGAAATTGCACCTCGCAGAAATAAATAGGAATGCTAGGATCGGTGATATTGGGCAAAAATACGCCATCAATACGAAAAGCTAGTTGCTTGATTTCGACGGAATCAAAGCGGTAATTCGCTGCTTCTCTGGGGGAAAGGTTGATTAATTCAAAGAAAATTGACGGATAAGATTGAAAAAGATCATAAAAAATACTGTCGGTTTTCATGCCCAGACTTGTGGTGTAAACTATGCAAAAATATAGAGATAGAGAGTTTTCCTACTAATTAGCCTGATTATAGCAGTTATCTTTGCCAAAACAAATACTAAAAGCTGGTCTGCAAAAAGCTAATAGCTAAAATAACTGACAACCGATCGAGTCTAAACATCTCCCCCTGGTCAGGATGCTATAGCTGACAGTAAGTCGCTATAATAGAATTCGCCGATCGCTAACTTCTCCCTCGGTAAAATTTCTATGACTGGAAGACTGAACAAGCTACAACAAGATTTAAGGAACATAGAAACGGAAGTGGCAAATTTAGCCGAAAGAATGCGGGAAAAATACCGAATTTATCTTGATTTACTCGGTGAATCTCTCTATAAACAGGCGATCGGGGCAGTGTATCATATCTGTACCCGCTACTATGGGGGGGAATTTCTGGCTCTCTCCCACAGCAATCGTCAGAAACTACAAGAGGAGATCAAAGCTCTAGGACAAGAGGCTAAAGCCAGTTTACAGCAATTGGGCGAGCAGAGCTTCGATCGAGGGACATTTTCAGGGGTAGGATTCTCTAAAAGTCCAGCAGAGACGAAAAATACCCCAGATTTCTTGAAACTTTTTCTAAACAAACCAGAAAATCTAGCCGCAACTGGAGAGATTAATAACCCCGATATTTTACTTTATTGTTGTCGAGTGCTGGAAAAAAACTGTATCGAGATTCTCAATCATCTCTCCAAACAAATTAATCAGCAACTACAAAAAGCTTATATTCTTCCCCCTCATCTACCCAGTCAAATTATCGATATGGCAATTCAAGCGGGAGAAGAGGGACAATCCCTAGGTGGAGGAAATAATATGTTAAACATTTTAGTAGAAGCTAAAAACCCTGAACCAGAGGAAGAAAAAGATGAAGATGAAGATGAAGATGAAGATGATGGGGATGATCATAATTTTTCAAGTGGCAAAGTCACTAAAGTAACGGCAATTCATCTACGAATGGCTGAACTGGAATTTGCTGATACGCGCTTAAGTGTCGAAAGAAATCAAATTCGCTCCCTTTGGGAACAATTAAATCGTCTAGGTAAACAATATCATCACCTTCGCAAAGAATATACTATTGCTCAAGCGGAAGCGGCGTGGCGCAGTAGTTGGTATGATTAATCAGTTATAATCAAACAGAGGTATTAGGGAAACATAATACTGGGAAATTTGGAGTCAAGAGGCAATTATGAAAGGGGAAATACCCGACTGGGTGAGATTACAAAAAGCCTTATCTGTAGAAGCGGAAAAAGGTTATCCCGATCTTCAGGGAAATCAATACCGTTTTAGCGAGTTTTTCTGTCTTAGTTTCGGGGATAATCCTCCCGTGGGAATTGCCACCAGTGAGAGAAATCGCTGGCGAGAATTAGCCCAAAAATTTGCCCAATATTCCCAATTTAATCCCAGACAAAGACAACAATTAGTCGCCGAAACTCGCAATTTTTTGCAACAATTACGGCAAACTTTAGAAGCAACCCCTACCCCAAAAGAACCAGCTGCGGCGAAAATTATTAATACCACTCCCATCACGGCAAAGGCTAATTCTCCACGGCAAGTTACCCTGGAACAACCCTTGAAATATCTAGCGGAAGTGGGAGAGAGAAAAGCCAGTCTTTTAGAAAGATTAAACCTCTACAAAGTTGAAGATTTATTATATTATTATCCCCGGGATCATGTGGATTACAGTCGTCAAGTCAATATCGCTAATTTAACCGAGGGGGAAACGGTAACTTTAGTGGGGAATGTCAAGCGATGTAATTGTTTTAATAGCCCCAAAAATACCAAGTTAGCTATCTTTGAATTGCTCTTACAGGATCGCACTGGACAGATAAAATTAAACCGTTTTTATGCGGGAACTCGCTATACTAATCGTGCTTGGCAAGAAGGACAAAAAAAACTCTATCCCGTCGGTTCGGTGGTGGCGGTTAGTGGTTTAGTTAAAGCGGGTAAATATGGGTTAACTTTAGAAAATCCTGAATTTGAGTTATTAGACAGTTCTGGGGCAAGTATTGAGTCCTTAAAAATCGGGCGTATCCTGCCGGTTTATCCCCTCACCGATGGAGTACCCGCCGACCTAATTAGAAAGGCTGTAGTCGCCGCTTTTGGGGCAGTAGAGGCGATAAAAGACCCCCTACCTTTCGGTCTAAGAAAACAATACGGATTAATCGATTTAAAAACAGCAATTACTAACATTCATTTCCCCAATAATTCCGAGATTCTCAGTCAAGCGCGACGGCGATTAGTCTTTGATGAGTTCTTCTTTTTACAATTGGGGTTTCTGCGGCGGCGGCAACAGTATCGTCAGACACAGAAAAGTGCTATTTTTAGTGCTAAAGGTCAACTAATTGATCAATTTAATCAGATAATTCCCTTTCAATTAACCAATGCTCAAAAACGAGTTATTGAGGAAATTTTAGAGGATTTAGATTCTAGCACCCCGATGAATCGTCTTGTGCAGGGGGATGTGGGTTCTGGCAAAACAATTGTCGGAGTTTATGCCATTTTAGCAGCCCTACAATCCGGTTATCAAGCGGCATTAATGGCTCCTACGGAAGTTTTAGCGGAACAACATTATCGTAAGTTAGTTAGCTGGTTTAATCTCTTACATTTACCCGTAGAATTATTAACTGGCTCCACAAAAACCGCTAAACGGCGAGAAATTCACGCCCAATTAGAGACAGGAGAATTACCACTTTTAGTGGGAACTCATGCCCTAATTCAAGATGCAGTTAATTTCCGCAAATTGGGGTTAGTTGTTATTGATGAACAGCATCGCTTTGGGGTACAACAAAGGGCAAGATTATTAAGCAAAGGACAGTCTCCCCACGTTTTAACCATGACAGCAACACCGATTCCCCGTACTTTAGCTTTAACCCTGCATGGGGATTTAGATGTGAGTCAAATTGACGAATTACCCCCCGGCAGACAACCGATTCAAACCACCGTTTTAAATGGCAATCAAAGAAGGGCTGCCTATGATTTAATTCGCCGTGAAATTGCCCAAGGCAGACAAGCTTATGTGATTTTTCCCTTAATTGAAGAATCGGAAAAATTAGATGTGAGGGCTGCGGTGGAAGAATATCAAAATTTATCAGAAAAGATTTTTCCCAATTTTAATATCGGTTTACTCCATGGTCGCATGAGTTCCGCCGAAAAGGAGGAAATCTTAACAGCTTTTCGCGATAATATTCTGCAAATTATTGTCTCAACTACAGTTATCGAAGTGGGGGTGGATGTTCCCAATGCCACGGTGATGTTAATTGAAAATGCCGAACGTTTTGGCCTTTCACAATTGCATCAATTACGGGGGCGCGTCGGCAGAGGTTCCCATCAATCCTATTGTTTACTTTTAAGTGGCAGTAATAGTGCTAATTCCCGTCAAAGATTGACGGTTTTGGAACAATCCCAAGACGGCTTTTTTATCTCGGAAATGGATATGCGATTTCGCGGTCCGGGGGAAGTTTTAGGACAACGGCAATCGGGTTTACCAGATTTTGCCCTCGCTAGTTTAGTGGAGGATCAAGAGGTGTTAGTTTTGGCAAGAGATGCCGCCGAAAAAATTATGTTAGATGATCCCCATTTAATCACTTTGCCCAACTTGAAACAAGCTTTAGAAGCTAAATATCAACGGATGTTAGGATCGGATATTTTAACTTGACTTAGGGAATTATGAATTGTGAATTATGAATTATGAATTGTGAATTATGAATTGTGAATTGTGAATTGGTGAGAGGGGAGAAGCAAATGGGGAGAATACGTCAAAGCTGTCTCCTGATAACTGATAACTGATAACTGATAACTGATAACTGATAACTGATAACTGATAACTGATAACTGATAACTGATAACTGATAACTGATAACTGATAACTGATAACTGATAACTGATAACTGATAACTGATAACTG
>NZ_JADBVM010000213.1:0-5479 GCF_020244875.1 Microcystis sp. M44BS1 | reverse complement strand
GGAGATGGGGAGATGGGGAGATGGGGAGATGGGGAGATGGGGAGATGGGGAGATGGGGAGATGGGGAGATGGGGAGATGGGGAGATGGGGAGATGGGGAGATGGGGAGAGGGGGAGATGGGGAGATGGGGAGATGGGGAGATGGGGAGATGGGGAGATGGGGAGATGGGGAGATGGGGAGATGGGGGAATTCGACTAATACCCTAATACCCCAAAACCCCAAAACCCTAACACCCTAACACCCAAGGACCGAAATTAGTATTCTGGTACGGTGGAATCGACTTCGCGACTCCAGGCGCTGATACCACCTTTGACGTTAATTCCTTCGATACCTGCCTCTTTGAGGATAGCGAGGGCTTTAGCGGAACGTCCCCCCATCTTACAATGGGCGATAAGACGATAACCGTTGACTAATTCCTTAATTTTGGGAATTGCCGCACCGTTTTCGATATCGGGTAGGGGAATTAACACCGAGTTGGGGATCTTAGCGATTTGGTACTCGTTGGGATTACGCACATCGATGAGAATGTAATCATTGGCATTGCTGTCAATTAGTGCTTTTAACTCTACTACGGTCATTTCTGTCATTTTTTGCTGTTCTGCTGCTTCTTGTGCTTTTGCTTGCGGGATACCGCAGAATTGTTCGTAATCAATTAGTTTTTCAATGACGGGACGGATAGGATTCGGACGCAATTTTAACTCGCGGAATTTCATTTCCCAAGCATTGTAGAGCAGTAAACGACCACTGAGGGTATCCGGAGCGCCGAGGATAATTTTAATGGCTTCTGTGGCTTGAATTGTGCCGATTACTCCGGGTAAAACCCCTAAAACGCCGCCTTCCGCACAGGAGGGAACCATCCCCGGTGGTGGCGGTTCGGGATAGAGATCGCGGTAGTTGGGACCGCCTTGGTAGTTAAAAACGGTTGCCTGTCCTTCAAAGCGGAAAATTGAGCCATAGACGTTGGGTTTGTCGAGAAGAACACAAGCATCATTAGTCAGATAACGGGTGGGGAAATTATCCGTCCCGTCGATAACTACATCATAGGGGGCTAAAATGTCAAGGGCATTTTCGGAACTTATGCGGGTTTCGTACAAATCCACCTGACAATAGGGGTTAATTTCTAGAATTCTGTCCTTAGCGGAAACAATTTTCGGTTTACCTACCCAAGAAGTGCCGTGAATAATTTGACGTTGCAGATTGGAACTATCGACGATATCGAAGTCAACAATACCAATTCTACCGATGCCAGCCGCCGCTAGATAGAGTAAAAGCGGGGAACCGAGTCCCCCGGTGCCGATGCAGAGAACACTGGCGGCTTTTAGTTTTTTTTGACCTTCTAAGCCCACTTCGGGCAGAATAATGTGTCGAGAGTAGCGTTGAACCTCCTCTTGGGAAAGTTCGATCGCCGCGAGATTAGGATTTAGCATAGATTGGGTAAATAGTGAAACCTCACTCGATTCGGGCAAGAATTTCGTCTCAGCACGGTTTAGAGACAAAAATCAGGAAGACTCGATCGCTTCCTGGATTTTTAATTCTTTCTATGCTTATGATAGTGTGAGGGTCTGGCTCCCTGTTGTTAATATTAGTTAACTTTCCCCTGCTACTTGGGCGCGGTATTCACTAGCGGAGAGGGTGTCAGCCAAGGCAGTATCGGGATTTTCTACCCGCACTTTTAATAACCAACCCTCCCCGTGGGGATCATCGGCAATTAATTCGGGGGAGTCAATCATCCCTTGATTGCGATCGACTACGGTTCCCGAGACGGGAGGATAAAGCTCTTCTACCGCTTTTACCGATTCGATCGTGCCGAAACTACTACCCACTTTCAGCGCCTCTCCCAATTCGGGCAATTCTAGAAACACGATATCACCCAATTGATCGACGGCAAAAGCACTAATTCCCAAGGTAGCGATTTCACCTTCGAGTCTGACGTATTCGTGGGTTTCTAGGTATCTCAAATCCTCGGGATATTCCAGTTCCATCGTCTGTCTCTAAATATTTACAGCATCAGATAGTTTACTAGATCTCTTGGGGAAAATGTTCATCGGCTAGGGCTGTTTTATTGCCAACCCTACCTAGACAAAATTAATTACACCGATCGAAGCCTGATTAAACAGCTAAAATTGGTCTAGGTTGATCGGGGAACACCGGAACACTGGAACAGTAAGGGTTAGCTGCTTTTTTAGCTCACTTAACAATACCCATTTTAAATATCTCCTAGCTTACTTATGTTAAATCCCATCTTAGAGCCTCGTGGTGGCGAACATCAAACCATAAGAGCCTTTTTTGAGCCAAAAACCATCGCTGTGGTGGGATTTAATCGCCAAAATCCCCAACTCGATCGCACTCTTTTAAATAATCTCCATCATAATCCCGGTCAGCACCGCCTTTATCTAGTTAATCCTCACCCCGAAAACTGGCTCGCTCTTCCCACCTATAGCAGTTTAGAGGATATCCAGACGGCGATCGATCTGGTAATTATCACCGCCCCTGCTCCCGAAATTCCCGCTATTATCGCCCAATCTGTCGAAAAAAAGGTTAAATGCGCCCTGATTCTCTCCACGGGTTTTCGGGAAACTGGACAGATGGGGGAAAATTTACTTAGGGAAATTAAAGCGATCGCTGGTCAAAAATTACGCATAATCGGTCCCCATAGCTCAGGAATCTGCAATATAAGCCAAAATCTTAACGCCACCTTTTCCCCCATCCTGCCGAAAACCGGTTCAATTGCTCTGATTAGTCAAAGTGGGGCGATCGCTGCTGCCGTGCTTGATTGGAGTTTAAGCGAAAATGTCGGGTTTAGTCACTTCATCTCCCTCGGAGTCCTTTTAGATGTGGATTGGGGCGAATTACTCTATTATTTAGGAGACGATCCCCAAACCAAAAGCATCGTTATCTACCTAGAATCCCTGAATAATGCCCGCTCTTTTCTGTCCTCGGCCCGAGAAGTTGCCCTAAATAAACCAATTATCGCCATTAGTCGCCACAGTACCGACTTTGACCCCACTTCTCTTTCCCATGCTGGCAAATTGACCAGCGATCAGCTAACTCTCTCCGCTGCCTTTGCTCGCTGTGGCATCGTGGAAGTACAAAGACTGGCCGATCTCTTGAATATCACGCAAGTTTTAGCGAAAATTCCCCGATTTCCCCGGGGAAAACGCTTGACAATCATCAGCAATGGTGTGGCTCCCGCTCTTTTAGCGGCCTCGGCTTTACTGGCGGAAGATGGACAACTGGCAACCCTTACCCCCGCAACGATCGAAAAACTAGCGCCTCTTGTTCCCGCGGATATCGTCCCCCAAAATCCCATCGATCTGCGTCGCGGCAGCGATCCCGATAGCTACGCTCGCGCCCTAGAGATCGCTTTAGCGGATGCACATACCGACGCGGTGTTGATGATTCTCTCGCCTCGTTTTAACACCGATCTGCGAGAAATCGCCCATAGAATCGCTTCAATCGCTCAAAATAGCAAAAAACCCATTTTAGCAAGTTTGATGGGGGGAGAGGGCATTGCAGAGGGGGTAGCGTTATTAAATCAGCAGGGTATCCCCACCTATCGCTATCCCGATTCGGCAGCCCGGGTGTTTAATTTGCTCTGGAAATATGAAGAGAATCTGCGCGGTCTTTATCAAACGCCAATTTTAGCCAATTCTCAGGAAAATGGCTCCGATCGAGTTTTAGTGGGCCAGATTATCGAGCAAGCAGGGGATAGAACAATTCTCAGTGAGCCAGAGTCTTTAGCTATACTGAAAGCTTATGGAATCCCTGTTATGGTCACTGAAATCGCTGAAAATGCTGCAGAAGCAGTTAATCTCGCCGAATCTCTCGGTTATCCCGTGGTGATGAAACTGCATTCCCAGACGATTATCCATAAAAGCGCGGTGGGTGGGGTACAATTGCCGCTTTTTTCCCCTAGGGCAGTGGTACAAGCATATCAGGCTATCAAAGCTAATGTTAGCGCACAAGTGGGTGGGGAGCATTTTCTCGGGGTGATTATTCAACCGATGTTAGAAATCGATCGAGGATATGAGTTAATTATCGGCTCTAATTACGATGATCAGTGCGGACCGGTGATAATTTTCGGCACTGGTGGTCGTTTAGTCGATATTTTTCAAGATTACGCCACCGCTCTACCTCCTTTAAATACTAATCTCGCTCGCCGACTTTTAGAAAAAACCAAGATTTATCGGGCTTTTCAGGGACTAAATGGGCTTAAATCGCTTAATTTAGCGAATTTGGAGCAAATAATCGTGAGATTTAGTCACCTGGTTAGTGAACAACCTCGCATTAAAACTATCGATATTAATCCCTTTTTTGCCGATTCAGAGCAATTAATCGCTCTTTCCGCTTCTATCCTTCTTCATCCTCCAACTACTCCCCCAGAAAAGTTATCTCATCCGGCGATTCGTCCCTATCCCGAACATTACATAGAACCTTGGACGACGAAAAGAGGATTAAAGGTGCTAATTCGTCCAATTCAGGCAGCGGATGAGCCTTTAGTGCGACAATTTCACCATTATCTCTCGGAAGAAACCATTTATTATCGTTATTTTCATCTTGTCAATCTCGATCGCCAAACCGCTTATGATCGTCTTACGCGCATTTGTTTTATCGACTACGATCGAGTAATGAGCTTAGTGGTAGAGATTAATAACGATCAGACGGAAGAACCAGAAATTATCGCTATAGGACGCTTAAATAAACTGCACGGCGTTAATGTGGCGGAATTTGACCTATTAGTTAGGGATGACTATCAAGGTCAAGGAATTGGTACAGAATTACTACAGCGTTTAGTCACTATTGGCAAAAAGGAAGGATTAGAGGGAATTGAAGGGGAAATTTTAAGGGATAACCGCGCTATGCAGATGATAGCCGCTAAAGTGGGGTTTTCTCTCCATAAAACTGCCGATTTCGTCAAAGCGGAACTTGAATTATGAAGTCTTTTTGACCAGCTGATCACTAATTTTCTGGCTGAATTGTTCGAGCTAATCCTTGCTCTAAAGTAAAGGGAGGTTGCCAATCCAAAGTTTTTTGAATATAGCTAGAGTCAACGGCAAGAGAACCAAGCAAGCGATCGATATTATAGGTATTAAAAGGGAGGTTTTTCCCTGTTATAGATTCTACCCTATCACCCAGATAACCTAAGAATCTAAGCAGGGTAGTGGGGACGGGTAGCAGTTGACAGGGTTGTTGAATTTGTTGAGCAATGAGTCGAATTAATTGGGGAGTCGAAACAGCTTGGTTATCGCTAATTAAAAAGATTTGATTAGCGGCATTAGGATGATCTAAACAGGGGTGGTGATTCGGTAGTAGTGATGGCGGCTTAATCCTTTGCCAGGTGTGCATTGTAGTCATGGATAAAATACCAAAGGGTTCCCCAACGTGATTCTCCATTTTTTTAGAGAAAGATAGACTCTCTCTCACCAACCGAGAAATCCTTTGTCGAAAGGTATTATTTAATCTTTCAATAGGATTAGTT
>NZ_JADBVM010000212.1:0-6564 GCF_020244875.1 Microcystis sp. M44BS1 | reverse complement strand
GGAGAGTTTGTCGAGTGGCAAGTACGTCCTGCGGTGGTGCGTCTGTTTCAGGAGCGGGGTATTGATGTCCATGAGTTTCACCCTGGTATTTCGGTAAAACGGGATAATGAGGGTTTAGAGATTGATCTATTAGTAGTAAATGATACCGATGCCATTTTAGTGGAAGTCAAAAGTAAGTTAACTCAAAGGGATGTGGATGAGCATTTACAACGTTTGGCTAAGTTTAAGCGGTTAATGCCTCGTTTTCGAGATGTAAAGGCTTTGGGAGCGGTGGCAGCGATGATTGTTCCCAATGAGGTGGCGAGTTACGCTTGTCGTCAGGGTTTATTTGTGTTGGTGCAGTCAGGGGAAAATGTAATAATTTTAAATGATGCGGAGTTTACGCCCCAGGTTTGGTAGGTTTAGCTTTTTCTCGAAATCTTCTAGGTTCTGTGTGATCAGTTTAACTTATATCTAGAAGCATTAGATTTGAGAAAACGACTCTTAGGAGACAATCATCCCTCTGTGGCAAGTTCCCTCAACAATTTAGCAAAATTGTATTATTCCCAAGGAAGGTACAAAGAAGCGGAACCTCTCTATTTACAAGCTTTAGCAATTGCTGAGCAAGCTTTAGGGGAGAATCATCCTAATACTGTTAGGATTCGGGAAAACTTAGAGTCGCTCCCGTAGGATGGGTTATTAACCCATCCGATAATACAACAATATAAAATAATACAATCACCTTCAATCAACCAAACAATTATGACTACACTCAAAGATATTGAATCCGCGATTCTCCAGTTGCCTGACGAAGAAATCTATCAATTATCAGCTTGGTTACAAGACTATCTTGATGATAGTTGGGACAAACAGATAAAAAACGATCTCGAATCAGGGAAACTCGATCGACTATTACAAAAAGTCAACAATGATATCAGTAACAATCAAGTTAAGTCTTTAGATGAAATCCTTAACAACTCCTGATTTTTGGCAATGTTATGCCAACTTACCTCCCTACATTAAGCAACAGGCAAAAAAAGCCTATCGTCTCTGGATTAGTAATGTTTTCCATCGATCATTACATTTCAAGAAAGTAGGGAAAAATGTCTGGTCAGTCCGAATAACTGAGAATTATAGAGCTTTAGCATTGAAAAAAGGTGAAGATTATTACTGGTTTTGGATTGGTTCTCATGATGAGTATGAAGAGTTAATTAAATAGAAGGAGAAAATTAACCATGCTAGATCCTAAAGAATTTCGCAATATTATCCACCAAGATTTTACTGAAGTTACCTCACAGGAATTTCTGGCAAATCTAAAAAAATACTGTCCAGAAATTTTTGAAGGCGATAACTATCCCAATGTCACTGAAAATCTTAATAATTTAGCAAAACTCTACCAATCTCAAGGAAGATACGAAGAAGCTGAACCACTCTTAATACAAGCATTAGAATTGAGTCAACGACTCTTAGAAGACAATCATCCTGATGTGACACTTTCCCTCAACAATTTAGCGCATTTGTACTATTTTCAAGGCAGGTACACAGAAGCAGAACCCCTCTATTTACAATCATTAGCAATTGCTGAGAAAGCTTTAGGGGAGAATCATCCTACTACTGTTAAGATTCGGGAAAATTTACAAACGCTGCGACAACAGCAACATCCATCGTCTTAACTGTGATTTATGTGTGGGATGGACTATGATTGATTATTGATGAAGACTTGCTGAATACAACACAATCATAGTATTCATTCAATCATTCAAATCATAGTTTAGACTTATTATGGGATTATGGGATGGACTATAATTGAATTAATCACTGATAACTGATATAGGCTATATTTGAAGAACTTACAAAGGTAAAATTATGACTATCAAAGAACAACTAATTCATGAAATTGAAACAGTATCCGATGAGGTAATAGAAGAAGTTTTTGACTTTTTATTATTAGCCAAAATCAAACATAATCGATCGCAAGAACAATCTAAACCTTTTGCACAATTTATAGAAGAACTCACTGCTGATATTCCTCAAGAAATTTTAGATACCTTACCAACCGATAGTGCAGAGCAACATGATCATTATATTTACGGTACTCCTAAACATTAACCATGAAGCGAATTTTTGCCGACACCTTTTATTGGATCGCTTTACTCAACCCTAAAGATAACTGGCATCAAATTGCGCTTAATTATGCTCATAGTTGTATCAATGATCAGCTAATAACGACAGATGGCATTATTGATGAGATACTGAACTATGCTTCATCTAGAGGAACTATTATGAGACAGAAAGCACTCTTGATGTGTACGCAAATGCTACGGGAAAAAACAATAAAAGTTATTTCCTATACATCAGAATTACGTCAATTAGGTTTTGAATTATATAAACAACGGTCAGACAAAGGTTATAGCATTACAGACTGCATATCAATGGTAATTATGCAACAAATGGATATTTTTGAAGTGCTTACCCATGACAAGCACTTTACCCAAGAAGGTTTTATTATTCTTTTTCAAAAAATAGAACTACTATAAAATGGAGTCAACGACTATTAGGAAAAATCACTCTACTATTGTTCAAATTCGGAAAAATTTACAAATGATGCGACAACAGCAATATCCATCGTCTTAACTGCGATCAATTTGACTATGGGATGGACTATGATTGATCACTGATGAAGACTTGCCAAATACAACACAATCATAGTATTCATTTAATCATTCAAATCACAGTTTAGACTTATTATGGGATTATGGGATGGACTATATTGTTAATATTGTTTTGCAGTACAAAAAGGTCATAAAAAATCATGGACAAACAACTATTACTCAATAAAATTAAACAAGCAGTACAAGCGATCGAACCTCAAGCGCAAATATTTCTTTATGGTTCACGGGCGCGGAATGATGCTCAACCAGACTCTGATTGGGATATATTAGTATTAGTTGATGGGATCACCAACCCTACTCGCACATCTCAAATCCGTCGTCAAATTTATGAAATCGAATGGGAAACAGAAGAGGTTATTTGTACCATTGTTCGCAGCAAAAATCAATGGGAACATCCCTTATTACAAACTACTCCTTTCTGGGAATCAGTTAACAAAGAAGCTATTATGCTATGAGTAAAAATTCCCTTCACGATCAACTAATTAGGTATCGTTTAAATCGTGTAGAGGAAGCTTATCAAGATGCTTGTTCTCTTGCTGATGGTGCAAGATGGAATAGTTGTATCAATCGTCTATACTATAGTTGCTTTTATGCTGTTACGGCTTTACTTGCTTATGATAATCTCTCATCTCCAAAACATACAGGTGTCCGTAGTCTCTTCAACAAAAACTACATCCGTAGTGAAATTATTTCAAAAGACTTTGGTGCAATTTATAACGAATTGTTTGAATACCGTCTCGAAGCAGATTATACAGACTTTGCAGATTTTGATGAATTACAAGTTCTTCCTTTCATTGCACAAGTGAGAGATTTTTTAAATATAATTTCAGACCTGCTTCCTACTGATTAAATGACAAAAGTATTGTATGGCAATACATTAAGTAAAGAGCATCTCAATACACAAATGATGCGACAGTCACATCCATCGTCTTAACTGCGATCAATTTGACTATGGGATGGACTATGATTGATCATTGATGAATGCTTGCTGAATACAACACAATCATAGTATTCATTCAATCATTCAAATCACAGTTTAGACTTATTATGTGACTATGGGATGGACTATGATTGATCATTGATGAATGCTTGCTGAATACAACACAATCATAGTATTCATTCAATCATTCAAATCACAGTTTAGACTTATTATGGGATTACCGTTGGTGCTTCTCATCCATGCCCCTTAGATTACCAGATTTCGTCACCCCCTGAACGGTGACAATTTATCAGCGTTTTCTCCTTGTTTGTCGCCGGTGATACCGTTGATGAACTAGGCGATAGCTAACAAAATAGGTTATCGTAGCAAATACCGTCGCTGATAGTAAGCAACCAAAAAACAGGGTTAAAAGAAATTGGCCGCCAGAACTAGCTAACTTTTCGGTGAAGCTTTGATTAGTTTGAAAAATGTCGCCCAGATTTGATCGCCCGCTTTGACCAAGAATAAACTCTCCTAATTTATAATTAAACAGGAAAATTGGCAGATCGGTCAAGGGATTGCTGATATAAGTACCGGCAGCAGCCGCGATCTTGTTGGCGCGAAATAGGGTGGCTAAAAAGATAGCGACGATGATTTGAAGGCCCATCCACGGGAAAAATCCCGAAAAAACTCCCAAGGCAAAACCCCTGGCAATTTCCCTAGGATGTCCTTGTAATCGCATTAAGCGAATATACCAATAGCGCAAAAATCGCAGTAAGCGATTACTCGAATATTTGCGGCTTTTTCTCGCTTTTAATGACCGTGAGCGCATATTTTCGGGCATAAATGCTGACAAAATTGATACCGACTTCAATTTTAGCAAGGGGTGATTAAGAGATGTTAAACACAGGGGATACGATCGCCGCCATCGCTACGGCGATCGTTCCGGAACAGGGTAGTATCGGTATTGTCCGTTTATCTGGTAGTGAGGCAGTGGCGATCGCTCGTCGGCTTTTTTATACCCGCAATCGTCAAAAATGGCAAAGTCATCGTCTTCTCTATGGTTATATCCGGCACCCCCAAAGTCGGGCAATTATCGATGAAGCTTTGCTGTTGCTCATGTTAGCGCCCCGCTCTTTCACCCGCGAGGATGTGGTGGAATTTCACTGTCATGGCGGCATTATGCCCGTACAACAGGTGTTACAGTTATGTCTAGAAAATGGGGCGCGTTTGGCCCAAGCGGGGGAATTTAGCCTGCGTGCCTTTCTTAACGGCAGAATTGACCTAACTCAAGCCGAAAGCGTCGTCGATCTCGTTGGGGCGCGTTCTCCCCAAGCGGCACAATTTGCCCTCGCCGGTTTACAGGGGAAACTCGCGCAACCGATCCGCCATTTGCGCGCCACCTGTCTCGATATTTTGGCTGAAATTGAGGCCCGTATTGACTTTGAAGAGGATTTACCGCCCTTGGATCACGAGGCGGTTCTCCATAGCATAGAACAGGTTTTTTGTCAAGTAAATTTAATTTTAGCTACCGCCGAGCGCGGGGAATTGCTGCGTAGTGGTCTAAAAGTGGCGATCGTGGGGCGGCCGAATGTGGGGAAATCCAGTTTGTTAAATGCTTGGAGTCGGAGCGATCGAGCGATTGTCACCGATTTACCCGGCACTACCCGCGATATCGTCGAATCTCAGCTAGTTGTGGCGGGAATTCCTGTACAAGTCCTCGATACGGCAGGAATTCGCTCGGCCAGCGATCGAGTCGAACAAATTGGGGTGGAACGTTCCCGTCAAACGGCCCGGTCTGCTGATTTAGTTCTCTTAACCGTCTCCGCAGAGTCCGGATGGACAGAGGAAGATGAGGAAATTTATCGCTCTGTCAGCGATCGCCGATTAATTTTAGTGATTAATAAAATTGATTTGGTTAATCCAGAAACGGTAATTTACCCAGCAGAAATTGAGCGAGTTGTCAAGCTATCCGCCGTCCAAAATCAGGGTATTGAAGACTTAGAAAAAACTATTATTAATGCTGTCCAAAATCAAGAAATACAGGCGGCTAATTTGGATTTAGCCATTAATCAACGACAGGCGGCCGCTTTAACTAGGGCGAAAATTGCTTTGCAACAGGTCAAAAAAACAATTGACCAAGATTTGCCTTTTGATTTTTGGTCGATCGATCTGCGTACTGCCATTCAAGCTTTAGGAGAAATTACCGGCGAAGAAGTAACTGAATCGGTACTTGATCGCATTTTTAGCCGTTTTTGTATTGGCAAGTAAGCAATTAGAAAATCCGGTCAACCAGAAAGAAGCAAAATTATTTGTAGGATGGGTTAGCGGTAGCGTAACATAATCGGGCGTTGGGTTTCATGCTTCAACCCAACCTACGTTCATCTTATATTTAATTCCACCCACCCACTTAGGAAATCCTGTCAACCAGAAACAAGGTTTTATCTTTTTGTGTTGGTTTAACTATAGTTTTGTTGAGAATTGGAGAACTCAGATATTACTGGAAAAAAATACTTTCCAACCGGCCGTAATAATGGCACTCCCCAAAAGGATAATCAATGTCCAGACCTGATTTTTTTGGGTTCCTTCCACTGATTTTAGCCGATTGTCGATGCCTTCGATTTTCTCGTCTAAAACTTTAATATCTCCTTTGATATCTGCTTGTCCTATCTCAAGTTTTGTTAAGCGATTATCTAATCGATCAAACCGTTCATCAATCTTATCGAATTTCTGGCTAACTTCCTTGATACTGTCTTTAATTTCTTTGAGGACGACATCAAGGGAATAAGTAACAGTTTCGTTAGACATTTGGTAAACTCCTATACTGCATCTGGTTGGATATAATTTTATCTTAAGTCTAGGCTTTAAGAAAATTTTCTTTCAGGAGCGGTTAACTGTAGTTGTGTTGAGGATTAGACAACTCAGATATTACTGGAAAAAAATACTTTCCAACCGGCCGTAATAATGGCACTTCCCAAAAGGATAATCAATGTC
>NZ_JADBVM010000211.1:0-12406 GCF_020244875.1 Microcystis sp. M44BS1 | reverse complement strand
TGAAAATTTTTGCCTCAAACCCTATCGGCGTAAGAACTTCAGGATTTTGTGTCCAGTAGTTCATTAGTATTTCATTGCTTGAACTCAGGCTCTGTAAGACTTTTAGCCATAGCTAGTATGTTTATACGGGGGAAGTCCAGCTATAATTTCCTAGCAAGGGTGGAAATTAATCCCTCTCGGTGTTGCCGTCGCACAATTTTGTCGGTTGCTGGTTCTCGTCAGCTTGTTTGTCAAATATACCAATTCCAGTTTGAATCGGTGCTGTTATGTCAAGATTCAATATTTCTGGCTGCAACGGAACTGGAAAATCAAATAATCTATTTCTTCAAATCTTCTTACCTTGGACAAAAATAATGAAATTCGAGGAAATCCAAGAGATTCTTAATGGGCAACTGCTCAAGCTTGAGAATCGCTGTCTCAATGACACAGAACAATTATTATTGCGAGGACTTTGGCAGAAAAAGAACTATCAAGAAATTGCCCAAGAAAATGGTTATAGTAGCAGCTATCTTGCCAATGTAGTTGCCCCAGGACTCTATGATAGAGTCTCGCAACTGATCGGAGAAACGATCAATAAAAAAAATTTTTTATCTAGACTACAATCTCATTTTACCAACTCCACATCGCTTCAGTATTGCGGTAATGAATATCCCCAGAATGAGCGTCCAGAATACCCCGATGCTCCTGTTCCCTATAATTCTTATTATTATCTAAAACGAACAAAACTTGAAGCAAAAATTATCGAGGAGATCGGCCAATCTGGGGCGTTAGTACGCATTAAAGCTCCCAAAAAATGGGAAAAAACCTCTTTATTATTAACAATTTTAGAGGCTTGTCAACAACAATTCGGTTATCAAGTTGTTAGTTTAGATTTACAAAAAGCAGACCAAGACATCATAGCAAATTTTAACAAGTTCTTACGCTGGATCTGCCGTAATTGCGCTCGGCAGTTGAATTTAGAAGCCAAATTAGATGATTATTGGGATGAAGATATAGGAATTAAAATGAGTTGGACAATTTATTTTGAAGATTATATTTTACGAGAAATAAAACAGCCACTGGTATTGGCTTTGGATGAAGTGCATCGAGTCTTTGAACACCCGAAAGTAGCGGAAGATTTTTTACCTTTAATCCGAGCTTGTTATGAAGAATCTAAGCGCTCTCCCCTGTGGCAGAAATTACGTTTAATTATTGTTCAATCCACAGAATCTTATGTTTCTCTGCGATTAGAACAGTCTCCTTTTAATGTGGGATTACCCATAGAGTTACAGGGTTTTGGTCAAGAACAAGTGGCAGAATTGGCCAAAAAATATCAATTAAATGAATTAGCAACCAACGAAATTCAACAATTGATCGACTTAGTAGGGGGACATCCTGCCTTGATTCATTTAGCGATTTATCATCTTAGCCAAGAGCGAATCACGATGCAAGATTTAATCAAATCAGCAACTACATTAACGGGGATTTATTCCTCTCATTTACAGCTGCACTGGGTCACTTTACAAAAACAACCCGAACTGGCCGATGTTTTTCAACAGATTTGTCAAGGTAATCAACCAATAATAGTCGATCCAATTATTGCTTATAAACTTAATAGTATGGGTTTAATTAAACTCAGAGAAAATAAAGCAATTGTCAGTTGTCAGTTGTATCAAAAATACTTTATAATTCAATATACTGGTTCGGTATAAATAAATTTTTGAACTATGGTTTTAAGATAGCGATCGCTCAAGCCAATCATTATTAAATATCGTCTGATAAATTCGATTATGAACGTCCATTTTCCCATGGCGTTTTACCACTAATCCAGATAAAAACAACTCAGGTAAATAGGGATTGTCATCAATCTGTATTGGTTCTTGATGGAGGATTTGTCGATACAAGGTTAATAAATGGGGTCGGTTTGGACTTTGAAGAAGGCGATCTTGAATGGTTTTTAAATGTTCGGGTTGATCTTGCAGCTCCCAATCTTGAATAATTTTTTCTGCTACTAAGTTGGCCAACCATTGTTCTTCTTGATTAGAGGGGATTGGTTGCTCACTATCCCGCATCAGTTGACAGAGTTTTTGAGTTAAGAAAGGTTGTCCTCCCGTCCAGCTTAAGACTTGTTTAAGCATGGTCTGAAGATTACTGACTTTTTCTGTTAACCCATATAATAAAGGTTGGGCTTCGTGTTCTTTAAAACTTGCTAATTCAATAGCGTTACCAATATTAAAAGGTGTTTTCTGGGGGTCAGTAATTAAAGCTGAAGGTGTGGTAGCACCAAAAAAGGCGAAAGTTAGCTCTTGAGATTGAGGTTGAATCGCTCTCTGGTTATAAAAAGAACGAATTAAAGCAAAAAAGTCAGAAACATCAAAATTTAACCCTAGAATGCTATCAATTTCATCAATAAATATCACAGTCGATTGTTTAGATTGCCGCTGATTAAAATCGTCATTAACTAGAAGAAACTCTTCCATAAATTCTCCTAACCGTTGTACAGGAGGCAGGTCTAATTGTTCACTCCACCAAGCTTTAAAAGTTTTCAATTGTTTGATTAATCCAAAACTGCGGAGCAGATCAACTGCTAATCCTTTATACCATTGTTCGGGGGTAATATTGTCTGTTCCTAGCCGAGTTAGGTCAATTACTGCACATCTAATTCCCTCCTTTTGTAATTGGCTCATCATCCGTACCATTAAGCTAGATTTTCCCATTTGACGTGCATTTAAAACATAGCAAAATAGACCTTGTTTGAGAGCTTTATAAAGATTGCGATCGGCTTGTCGAACCACATAATTCGGCGCATCCATCGGTAAACTTCCCCCCACTTGATAGACAAATTGGGGGGGTTGTTCAGCAGTTTTAAGCAGGTCATTTTCAAAGATAAGTTCCGCTTGAGTTGCTTTCAGTACCTCTAAAGTGTTTGTGAGTTCTTTTGTCCGTTCTTCTACTCTTTGTTCTAAGGTTTGATAGAGTCTGGAGTTATCAATAGAGATAGCAGCTTGAGCTGCTAGAATATTTAATAGTTCAACTCTTTCTGAGGTAAATGCGCTGGTTGTTAAATTATTTTCTAAATAAACAATTCCTTTTAATTGACCTTGATTGAGTAAAGGAGTACAAAGAATGGATTTAGTTTGTTTAGCCACAATATAATAATCATTGGTAAATTGACCTTCAGAAGTTGCATCACTTAAAACGATAGTTTCTTTTGTCCGAGCGACATAATTAATAATGCTAGTGGGTAAAATGGGAATTGAGTTGTCATGGTCGATAGATTCTAGGGGAATTGACTCTAGGATATTAACCGTTCCCTTATCAATTGTTCCTTGAGCTTCAATGACCCAATTTCCTTGCTGTTCTAAAATCAGACAACCTTTCTGCGCTCCTGCATTTTCAATGACAATTTTCATTAAGTTTTGCAGAAGATTTTCTAGTTTAATTTCTCCAGAAATTGCTTGCGAGGCTTTGAGAATAGTGGTTAAATCAAGAACTGCTCCACCATTACCAGTAGCTGAAATAGTGGTACTCAGTCCTTTAGATTTGTTTTGATTGCTGATGTTTAATAAATATTGAGGGTATTCTTCTTCTAATTGTTTAACTTTGGCTTTTGCGCCCCAACGAGTGTAACAATGATAGGCATTTCTTAAATAAAATTTCCCGATTTCTTCTCTACCTAAAGTAAAATAAAATTCAGAGGCACGTTCATAAGCTAAAGCCTCTTCATGGATAAATTCGTATTTTTTTGCTCCTTGAATTGCTTTTTCATAAAATTCTTGAGCTTTCCAGTTTTGACCTAAGACTCTGGCCTTTTCTGCCTCGACTAGATCACATTTATGTTGAAAGTTTTCAGGACAGTGACTAGCATAATTCTTCAGGTGGTTTAAATTTCTATTAATTTGTTTTAATAATTCTTTTTGTTGTTCTCTATTACAAGTAGGATAATAGGCAAGATGAGAAAGGGAGAAGAAAAAAATATGGTGTGGTTTGCCGATATAGCCGACAATCGCTATCACATACTTATCTGCATACTGACTATTATTAAAAGCCTCGACATAATCTTTTAAAAAATAATTAATAAACATTTTGCCAAAATAGTAAATAAACAACAACCATTGATGATTATTTTGGATAAAATCTTTTATATACTGAGCTTCTTGATCTTGGGATTGACCAATTAAAATAAAATATTTAGGTCGATCAATACCGATCAAATTAACAACCATATTGCTGCATATTTCTATATAGTTACGAGAATAATCAAGGTTGAGAGATTGAATTAATTGGCTACATTTGTAATAATCTTGCTCTAATTCTTTTAAATTACATCCTCCGAAAAATTTGATTAAGCAATAATCTAAAGCCAGGTAAGAAACATATTCATTATTCCCCACATTGACAAGTTTTTGTAAACTATTCAGTAATTGTTCTAAGATTATTTTTTGATTAATATGCTCTTTCCAATACATAATACAGCCATAATAGTCATGAATAATAAAAGCCTCTATTTGCGTGATATTATCCTTTTCTAAGAGTGCCATAGATAGTTGGCCAAACTGATAACCAAAATCTAAGTCTTCTATAATTCCACATAGAAGCACTCCATAGAGACTATAAGTAGCGGCTGCCTGAGGGGGATTGTTATAATTAAGGCAAAAATTAAGCTGAATTAATACAACTTCAACAAATAATGCAAAATTTGTTGTCGCTAAAGCAGTTGTCACCTTTTGCATTACTGAAATAGCGGCAAGTTTATAAGGGTCGGTCATTTTCGGTAAGTAAACTAAGTCTTCAACTTTTTTATCTTGTAATAGTAATTTCAAGGATTTGGTTTGTTGCTTAATTTTATTTTTGATTTTTCTCTCAGTGACACCTTTTTGATTTTGGTCAATCTTGATTCCCAATTGTTCTAAAGCAATAAGTGCGACATTAATAGCTATATCTGGCCGAAATTGAGCGTAATAGGACAAGATTTCTAGTTCATAAATTTTGACTCTATCAAGAATGTTAGTCACTTTTTCTAAAACATCTGTAGATAGCTCTTTCATGCGCTCCCACTCTGTATTCTGGTAGAGAGTTTCTAACAATTCTATCTGAATTTCTAACGTTAACTGATATTGATTTTTCCAGCTATTATTACCTAACAAAGCTAAACTTTCTTCTAAAAATATTAAGGCAACTCCATAAGCAGTTGAAGCTTTTGCTTTTTTCGCTGCTTGAAGATTTAATTTGGCTAACTCATTTTTTTCTGATTGTTTAGTGATTAAAGTAGCTCCCTTATTAAAGTGATTAACAATATCAAAAAGGTGATTGTGTAAATCATCTTCTTGAACATTTTTGAGGAGGAGACGGCCAATCTCTAGATGAACTTCTCTTTTTTCTTCCTCTGATATAAGAGAATAAGAAGCTTGTTGTACTCGATCATGTAAAAATTTATAACAGACAGATAAAGAATTTTCAGCACGGTTGTTTGATAATTCTTCTAAATCTAACAGCAAAGGAACTTTATAGTTATTGTCTAGGGGAATAATCAAACCCATATCAAGAGCAGACTGTAATTCTCTAGCCGTGATAATTTGAGATTTCTGGTTGAGCAGAGCCAGAATTTTTAAGTTAAATTCATGGCCAATACAAGCAGCTAATTTGAGAACCTGTTGAGTTTGATCATCTATTTTTTTGATTTTATTGACCATCAATTCAATGACGTTATCAGTGATAGAGACCTTTTCAATTTGTTTTATATCCCATTGCCAATAACCTTGGGGATTATCTTCTGAGTTTAAAAAAGATTGACCGATGTTAAGTCTTAATAACTTTTCTTGGTATAAAGAATAGAGAAGTTGACTGAGGAAAAAAGGATTTCCGTTGGTTTTTTTGAAAACTAATTGAGCTAAGGGTTTTGTCAATTCTGTTGAACAAATCAGGGTATCAGCAATTAATTGATTAACATGATTTATTTTTAGGGGTTTAAGGATAATTTGGTTAATTGTGACTTTTGCTTGCTGAATTTTTTCTAAGGTGCGTCTTAGTGGATGAGTTGAACTGACTTCATTATCTCGATAAGCCCCTATCAAGAGACAATATTGAAGCTCTGGATCTGAAATTAATTGTTCAATTAAATTCAAAGAAGGTAAATCTGCCCATTGTAAATCATCAATAAAAATAACTAATGGATGCTCTTTTGTTAAAAAGACATTCATAAATCTTTTAAAGACTCTATGAAATCGATTTTGATTTTCAGTTTTACTAAGTGTTTCAACGGGATGCTGTTGTCCAATGATTTTGGCAACTTCGGGGATTATATCAATAATAATTTTTCCATTACCATCTAAAGCTTCTAACAATTTTGTTTTCCAGTTTTGTAGAATAACTTCCGGTTCACTCAAAACTGTATATATTAAGTCTTGAAAAGCTTTAGCAATGGCTGAATAAGGTATGTCTCCCTGTAATTGCTCAAATTTACCCCGAATAAACTGGCCTTTTTGTTCTGTAATCGGTTTGTGAATTTCACTGACTAAAGCAGTCTTGCCAATACCTGAATAACCGGAAATGAGAATTATTTCTTTTGTTCCCTGAATAACTCGCTCAAATGTTGTCAACAGTTGAGTAATTTCTTGTTCTCGACCATAAAGTTTTTGGGGAATCTGAAACTTTTCAAAAATATCCAGTTTTCCGAGAGAAAAGGGCAATATTTGTCCTTGAGACTGTAATTGGTTCAAGCAGGTTTCTAAATCTGCTTTGATTCCCCAAGCACTTTGATATCTTTCTTCTGGGGTTTTCGCTAATAATTTGATAACTATATTAGAAATTGCTAAGGGAATATCTGAGGTGATTTCATGAGGGGGTAAGGGATGTTGTGCGATATGACAATGAACTAACTCCATCGGATCAGTTGTTTCAAATGGACGTTTATTAGTTAAAAGTTCATAAAAAGTTACCCCCAGACTATAAAAATCACTCCGATAATCGAGTTTTCGATTCATTCTTCCAGTTTGTTCTGGGGCAATATAAGCTAATGTTCCTTCTAATTGATAGGGAGAACAAAAGGTTTGAATTTCTTGAGATAAATGGGTAGCAATTCCAAAATCAATAATTTTAAGTTTTTGAGTTTGCCGATTATAAACAATGTTAGATGGATTAATATCTTTGTGAATAATATTAGCGTTATGAATGGCCGCTAATCCCTCTGTTATCTGAATGGCAATGATTAAAAATTCTTCTGGGCCTAATTGACGTTGAGATAACAATAAATCTAAAGATTGCCCACCAAAATCCTCCAAAAACATGACTAAACTATTCTCATGTCTTTGTAAATCATAGGACTTAATGGTACTATCTACCTTGAGAGAGGAAGTAATTTCATATTCCTGTTTGTAGCGTGTAAGGTCTGAAACACTTGGATAATTTTCTTTAAGAATTTTTAGAATAGTAGGTTGATTATCTGGCTGTGTAGTGCCTCGATAAACCAACGTTTTGTTACTTTCATATATTTTCTCAAGAATCCGATAGTTAGTCACCATAATATTTTAACCTAGTAAGCCATAGTATAAGCTCATGTTTAAAGTTTAACACTTATTCTATGGCTAGGCTAGGTCTTGTGATGGGTATTTAATTAGCTACAAGTTGTTGGAAGATAAGGAACCGGTGGAAAGGGATCGCTAACTGTTTCCTGTGTGTTGTTCACATCTACCTTGCTTGTTAACCATTCACGCGGGACATCATCTAAATTAACATTCTCGGCACTGGGTTTGGGAGGATAGGGCAATGTCATAATAAAGAAAGGCCCTTTTTGTTCTAGAGAAGGTTGAGGAATTTCTTGGAGACTTCCTTCAAAGGTATCCCATTTGACCTGGATGAGAAAATAGTCGATTTCTTCCTGATCAAAAACTGCTCCAAAACTATTATTGGGAAACCAAGGTTCTAACAAATCTCCTTTTTTTCCTGTTAGTAAATCTACCATATCTGTATAGGTCGGACTTTGGCGTTGAAAATCATTGTTCTTAAAGTGGAGAAATATCCGCCGTATTTGTAGAGCATTTTCATGTTCATGTTCTAGCCAAGAAATAGCTACGATTTGAGCCAATTTTTTGCACTGTTTTACAATTCGATTATAATAGTTATGTGTAGTCTTTACCCCATCTGAATCTGACGCACGGGAAGCTTTAGCTTTAACTTTATTGGTATCGGTATCGGTACTAACAACAAAGCTGTGTAATTGCTTAATACTTTGAGATGTAATCATGAGCAGAAACTCCTTTGATTTGAAGATTTGTGGAAAAAATAGAGACGCTAAATGATGGCTAAACTCTGTAAAAAAAATTTCCTTAAGAGGCTAAACCATAAAATCGTTGAGGATTTTCCCAAACGATTTTTTTAACGATCTCCTGAGATAAGCTGTCTTCAAGTCCTATAACTTTTTTTACTCCATCAGCCTGATGATCCATGTGAGGATAATCAGACCCGAAGATTAAGTTATCAGAACCGATAAAATCAATGACCTGAGCCAAACAGGGTTCAGAGGGTTCCACTGCAATGTAACATTGACGGCGAAAATACTCCGATGGTAGTAATTTTACCCGATCTTGGACTTCCCAATGTAAATTTTTGTATTCTTCGTCAAGCTTCCATAACCAATAGGGAAGCCAACCACACCCGGACTCTAGAAACGCCACTCTCAGCCTCGGATGACGTTCTAACACCCCCCCTTCAATTAAGGCTAACAGCGCCATCATTTGTTCCATCGGGTGAGAACAAGCATGAAGCGCAAACCGACTATTAAATCGCTCTGCACCAGTGGTGGGTAGGCGGCTATGAGTGCCTTCATGAATTCCTACAGCCATGTCCAAATCCTCGCAGGCCGCCCAAAAGGGTTCATAGGCTAGATCGCTCAAAATTCTGCCTTTAACCGGGTTAGGGCGCAAAAAAACCGCTTTCCAGCCCAAGTTTGCCATACGGTGTAGCTCTTTGACCATATCTTCGGGATCATGTTGATTGACTGCGGCGACTCCTTTCAGTCTAGCCGGGTCATAGCTACAATATTCTTCTGATAACCATATATTATAGGCACGGACAAAAGCCCCCATCACTTCGGCGGGTAGGCTATCAATGGCAAATAACCACAGTCCATAGGTAGGATAAATAAAGGCCCTATCTACCCCCATTTGTACCATTGCTTGAACATGGGATTCCGGGTTATAGCGATTGAGATAAGCATGGGGATGAGCTTGCATCATCTGCTTATTCCCTTCTGCTTGGACTTGTGGGGAGATTTTTTGACTAATCGGTTCTCCTTTGATTTTCATGTCAGCAGAAGGAGCAAATTCCCTAAATTTAGGTTCTAGGTATTGGCCCCACATTGCGGGGGGTTCAATGACGTGGGAATCAGCATCAATAATTTTGTAGCCGTTGAGCATAGCGATTTTTTGGCAATTTTCTAGCTAAATTATATTTGATTGGGAAAAAGCGATCGCTTTTTTGCTGCCTTCTTTTCATCCCCTAAAACTCCCTGGATTGATTGGGTTAAACTTGATACAACACTTTATTAAACTTAACGAATGGAAGCGATTGAATTTAAAATGATTCTTCATCATGGCACAGTTGTCATTCCCCCTGAATATTCCTCTAAGTGGGAAGGTAAGGCGATCCGTGTGATACTTTGCGGGGTGAAGTCATTCGCTTGATTTCTGCTCGTCGTGCTACAAAACAAGAGAGAAAAACTTATGAGAAAGGAATATGATTTTTCTAAAGGAAAACGAGGGGCGCTCATTTCCTCTACGGGAAAAACACGCATTACCATTTATCTAGATGATGAGATTCTAGCTTATTTTCGAGAACAGGCTGAAACCGCAGGAATGGGTTATCAAACCCTAATTAATGAGGCTTTAAAACAATATATCCAATCTCCTTCTGAGCGATCGCTCACTCAGTCCGATTTACGTCGTATTCTTCGGGAAGAATTATCGGTTAGGCGATCGCTGTGTTGTTCTGAGGAATAGCGATCGCTTTTTAATTTTTTCTGGTCAAAGTTTAGTTAAACGGTAAGAGGGGTAATTTTGTAAAGATGTGCTAAATTGGAAGCTTTTTGTAGATCACCTTGACGAAGGGCTTCCCGGACATCATCTAATTTTTGAGCGTCTTCTAATGATAAATAGGGCGACCATCCTTCGGGAGTCTCAATCAGTTCGACTTCCACTTCAGCCATGTACTCTCCAATGTGGATGAGTTTAATGTGAGACTTTTTTGTCATAGTTTTCTCCTTGTAAAATCACTTGACCAACGTGCTGGATCAGGTCTATAGGCAGTGACTAGAACAGCAGGCGATTCGGTATTCTTGGCTATACCCCAAACCACATGAACGGGTTTACCCTGACTATCTTTCTGTAAGACTAGCACACAACGCCCTTTAGGATATTCCGGGTAATCTTCGAGAATGACAGCTTCTCTAATACCTGTTATCACATCCCTTACCAGAATACCGTCATTTGCTAGTTCATCGTAGCCATGGGCTGATATTTTGACTTGCCCACGGGAAAGTAAAGCCAGAACTAATTGGAAGGTTATACTCATCATCTAATCATAGCATCTCTTTATTCAAGGAAGAAGGCGATCGCTGTCTGTTTTCAAGGATTGCGATCGCTTTTTTATGCTTTCTTTTCATTCTCTGAAAACGCTACCAATCAATTGATTGGGTTAAACTTGATATGACACTTTATAAAGCTTAACGAATGGAAGCAATTGAATTTAAGACGATTCTCCATCATGGTACAGTTGTCATTCCCCCTGAATATTCCTCTGAGTGGGAAGGTAAGTATATTTGTGTAGAAGATGCTAATGTCCGATAGGATTTTTCTCAATACGAATATCTTAATCCATGGATATTCTCAGGATGAGCCAGATAACCCAATCAACAAACCTCTTTATTAATTTTAGGTTAAGGAATAACTTCAAAAGATAGCTTGCCTTGAAATCGGTAGATATAGAAATCTGTATCTAAAGTAAAAATCAGCCTTTGATTAAGAGCTTCTGCTGCCGCTACTAAGGAAGCATCTGCTAAATCCATTGGTACATCTCGATATTGTTCCATCAAGAAACGCATTCTTTGAATGTCTGATGATTCAAAAGAATATAATGATAAATCTTGATTTTCTAAATAACTCCATAAAGCCTTTTGTCCGAGCCAACCCACATCCCTTCCCAGTAAATACATCCCTTCGACAAAGCATGGCCATGTGGTCATCAGAGGAGGTTGTAAAAAGGGTAAAACAGCAACACAGCGTTGATGGTTATTGTCGCTTCGACTTAGTAAGGCAATAAGCGCAGACGCATCACACAAAATCAAGACAAGTCCCCTCTTTTTAGCTGTTTTTCCTGCATTAAATCGGCAAATTTTTCTCCTGTGTGGGTAGAAAGGTCTGGGGAAACCCCTTCAATGATACCCACTTTTCCCTTAAGGACTTCAGCGAGGGAGTTACTAGAGGGTATCTTTTCTTCGTCTGATACAGAATCAAGTACAGTTAGCCTAACTCTTCGCCCTTTTAATTCAGAAGCATAGGCGGCAATTTCTTCCCAAGTTCCTTCGTAAATTGATTGTGCCATGAGAATGATACTTGTTTAAACAGTAATACTCATCATCTAATCATAGCATTTCTTTATTCAAGGAAGAAGGCGATCGCTGTCTGTTTTCAAGAATTGCGATCGCTTTTTTGCTGCCTTCTTTTCATCCCCTAAAACCGCTACAAATCAGAGGGTAAAAGGGTTTTGAGAATTTTAGTCGCCCGATTAATTCATTTGTTCTACTTTCAGGAATGAGGGAGTCATACCATAAAGTGACCCTTTAAATCTAATACAAATCTAATATAAATCTAATATAAAAGTTAATATTCTACTCAAAAAAACCTATTAGAAAAGTATTAACTTTAGAGATTGCCATTACTCAAAATAAAACTTATTCTGGTATCAAAGGTGATTAAACAAATCACTTTTAACCCAAAAGACAAGGCATTTTGCCTCAAAAAATCTCGTTAACTGGAGAAAATACTAATGACAACTATTACATTGGTTCAAGCCGCAGCACATGATGCTAATCATATTCGTTTAATGACAGCACAACCCATGAATGTTAACCTAACAGGTCTGGCAGGTGGTGCAATTCAATTTACTTGTACTAATCACTTCGCCACCATAACCGGTGCAAGTACAGTTGATATCACCTATGACGCTGGTGTTCCACAACAACATGAAACTATTCAAGTTAGTTCGGTAATGTCATAACCATTGCATGGTTGATGCGGGTGCATCCCACTTAGGAATGAGCATAAATACTCAGAAGGCAGGAGCGATTGAGATAAGCACATCGCAGACGGAGAATAGGGGAAACATTCTCTCGTTTCCAGCTTGCTCCTGACAGCTTAACCCGAGCACCGACCTG
>NZ_JADBVM010000210.1:0-15757 GCF_020244875.1 Microcystis sp. M44BS1 | reverse complement strand
GTTGAAACCCTTGCCACACCTAGAAGGTGATCCTAATTAAGACGGGTAAATCAGTCAATTTCACCCACAACGATGATCTTTTTTTTATGTAGTTTTATTGCAAAAAAAAAGTTTTTTTGACAAAAAGCACAAAGTATGATAGAACCCCAACGTATTTCTGGCTGCGAGTAATTATTGCAGAGTGGGGAAGTGGGAAAGTGGGGAAGTGGGGAAGTGGGGAAGTGGGGAAGTGGGGAAGTGGGGAAGTGGGGAAGCTGTCTCATCACCCTATCACCCCAAAACCCTCCGCAACGCGCACGCAGTGACCACCCTATCTCCTCTGAATTTTCTTAAGCGAGAAACTTAACCAACTCCTCTAATTTTTGCCAAGCTAACCCACTGGCTAAAATCTCGCGTGCGAGGGCGAAACCAGCAGCATGATCGCCAAAAGTGACCTTTGCTGCCACCTGTAGGGCAAGGGAGGCATTAATTGCCACAGCATCCCGTTGAGCCGGCGTTCCTCCCCCTTGCAGAACATTTTTGAGTATTTCGGCATTTTCTGGCACTTCCCCGCCTTTAAGGGCATTTAAACTGGCTCTGGGGATAGAAATTGACAAGGGATCGATCGCCGCAGAAATCACCTCGCCATTATTTAATAAAGCCATATCGGTCAGATCTCCCAACCCCACCTCGTCGAGTTTTTCCCGGCCGTGAACAATAATCGCCTTTGGGGTTCCCATTTCTGCTAAAGCTGTGGCCATGGGGGTGAGAAATTGCCGGTCATAAACCCCGATAACTTGACCTGTGGGACGGAGAGGATTAACTAGAGGACCCAGAAGATTAAAAACCGTGCGAACTTTCAGGGTTTTGCGGAGATTAGCCACACTTTTCAGGGCCGGATGCCAACCGGGGGCAAAAAGAAAGGTCACTCCCACCCCATCTAGGGCCGCCGCCACCTTCTCGCTAGGGGCGCTTAAATTAACCCCAAGATATTCTAAAACATCGGCCGAACCGACCTTGCTGGAGGCAGAGCGATTGCCGTGTTTAGCCACTTTTACGCCCCCGGCGGCCGCCACAAAAGCCACAGCAGTGGAAATATTAAAGGTTGCGGCCCCGTCACCGCCAGTGCCACAGGTATCGATAACGGGAGTAGTATGGGGTTTAGGGTCTTCTAAGCGAGATTGTTGCCGTAAAACTCCAGCCATTCCCGCTAATTCCGCAGCCGAGACTCCTTTTGCTTGCAAAGCCGCTAAAATCGCCCCCGATAAAACTTCCGGAATCTGGCCGTTTAACCATCCGGTCATTAATTCTTCAGCTTGGTTAAGGGAAAGGGATTTTCGATCGAGTAGTTGCTGCAGTAGGTTTGGCCAGTCTTGATTGGTCATCGCTGTTCCATTGGTGTGGGGATGGGGCGATATACTATCATAGCGGTTTGTCTGGAGAATCGATCGCTCCTAGGAATTTTTACTTTAAATCGAGCAAACCCTGTTCTTTTAACTTAGGATTAAAACGAATTTCCATCTGTACTCCCCGTTTTTCTAGGGTTGATAAAATATCATTTTCTACTCGTCTGGATACCTGTTTTAATAACTTGATTTTCCCTAATTCATCAGCACTTTGAAAAATTTCTTTTTCTGGGTCAGTCATGGCTAATTTAGCATCAATTGGTTCTGTCCAGAGTTTTTCATTGCCGATTACTGCCTGACTTTCTCTTAACCAAGCTTGTTTAATTGATTCGAGAATAGTCCGATTAGGACGATCAATCAACTGTACTTTTAGCCAATAACAAGCTTGAGGCTGTCGGGCAAGATGTTGTTTTAAACTGAGATAAATATCACGAGAATAGCCTACAAACTCTAGGACTTGCTCTCGCTCAAAAATGGCATAAACCCCGATTTTTCCCTGTAAATCAGCACAGATATTACCCGTGGTATCTAGGTAGGGAATATATTCTAATTGTTGGAGATTAGCAAAAGTATCAGACTCATTCATAATTAATCGTCGCTCATTGGTTGGAGATAAGTAGGTAGGTGTTAAAAACTTTCAGATACCCCGCTGATCAAGTAGGGTTGATTCAAGGTAGGGTTGATTCAAGGTAGGGTTGATTCATGAATCAACCCTACCCGTTTAAAATTGTACCAAAAAGTTTTAGGCTAAATTAGTCCCCAAAAATGCTCAATTCTCAATGCCTACTGCTTCTCTTAACGAAATTGTTCACGCGGCCCTAAGTGGTCAAGTGGTTTCTTTTCCCACGGATACAGTTCCCGCGTTGGCAGTTTCTCCCCCCTATGCTGCCTTAGTTTTTGCCGCTAAAAAACGGACTTTTGATAAACCCTTAATTCTCATGGCGGCCTCAGCAGCAGATTTATGGGATTATGTCAAGGGAAATCAGGAAGAAAGGGAGATTTGGCGGCAAATGACCGAAAAATACTGGCCCGGCTCCCTAACTTTGGTTTTACCTGCTTCTGAAAAAGTACCAAAAGTTCTTAACCCGAAGGATCCTAGCACGATTGGTATCCGAGTTCCCGCTCATGCGATCGCAAGAGAAATTCTTGGTCGAACTGGTGTTTTAGCGACCACAAGTGCTAATCTGTCAGGACAAGAGCCTTTATTAACTCCAGAAGCGATTATGACTACTTTTCCCTCGGTGACGGTGTTAGCTCCCACAGAAAGGCAAGCATGGGGAATAATCAATAGTGGACAACCCTCCACCGTCGCGCGTTGGCAATGTCAAAGATGGGATATCTTACGACAAGGGGCAGTTTTTCTGTAAATATGGACGATATTGAGGCTTTAAAACGGGAATTACAGCAAACTCGCCTCGCTTATCAGATGGCTGTGGCAATTAATCACCTCAAAAGCAGTTTTTTGGGACGGGTTGCCCACGAATTGCGATCGCCATTGAGCAGTATGATCAGTATCCATCAAATGATTCTCGCCGATCTTTGCGAAAGTCCGGCCGAAGAAAGGGAATTTATCGCCCAGGGACAACTGGCGGGCCGTAAACTGATGGCAATGCTCGATGAGATGATTAATCTCTCGAAGCTAGAGTCTGGTACTATACCTCTGGAGCGAGAAATTTTTTCTTTAACTAAACTTTGGCAAGATTGGGCAAGTTTAACCTATTTACAGGCAGCTAATCGCAATATTCAGCTTAAATTTAGCCCTTTAACCGATGATATTGCTATTATTGCCGATTATCAGTGTTTATCCTCCGCTCTTGTCCTTCTCGTCGATGCAGCGATCGCCAACTTAGGGAGTGGCTCTATTTGTATATCCGTAAGCGCTCTTGACGAGAAAAAAGTCACTATTGTCCTAGAATTTCCGGGGGAAATCCCTCTCTGGCAAATGCCAGAAATTTCCCCTTTGAGTTTAGAATCAAAGCTAGAAGAAGTAAAACAATTTACTCAAGCTCTTGGTCTTTCTCCCGGTCTTAAATTCCAGTTAGCGAAAGGCATTATCGAAGTATCGGGGGGGGAAATGAGCTTAGATCAAATCGATAACAATAGTCAGGACAAGCTCACACGGATCGTTTTTTCTTTACCTCGATCGCCGGACAGGAAAACTCCTCGGGATAACGATTAAATAATACCATTGTCGTGGTGGCGTTGCTTTGGAAACCAATGCGCTGGTAAAATTGTTGTTGGTTAGTAGTCATCAAATACACTCTTTCCACTCGATTTATTCGGGGATGGGCCAAAACTGTTTCTACTAATTTACGTCCTAAACCCGCTCCCTGATAATCGGGATGAACAATCACATCCCAAATAGTTGCCCGATAAATGCCGTCAGAAATGGCGCGAGCAAAACCAATTAATTGCCGCTCATTCCACACCGTCACCACCGGATCACTATAGTCAATTGCGGTTTCTAAATCTTCTAAACAGCGATCTATTGCCCAAAATGCGGTTAAATTAAATAATTCTCGTAGTTGCAATAGATCTATCTTGCTTTTATCCTCGTCAAACTGAATCTGACTACAATCAATCATGATATTTCCTTAGTCTAAGACTAAAAAATAGGAGAAGATATTTTTCCGAGAAAGAGGATTCACGCTCGATCGGACTGATTTATGAGCAATTTCCCCTAATCTATGTGTCTAATTATACTCAATGCCTCAGATAATCTCTAGCTGATTTATCGTGATTTCTTGACAAGTCATTAATCAGTGAGCGGGAGTCAGGAGATAGGAGTCAGGAGATAGGAGATAGGAGACAGGTTTTAGGTGTTGGGGGTTGGGGTTTTGGGGTTTTGGGGTGATAGGGTTTTGGGGTGATAGGGTGATAGGGTTTTGGGGTGATAGGGTGATGAGACAGCTTCCCCACTTCCCCATTACCCCACTACCCCACACCCCACTTCCCCACTTCCCCACTTCCCCACACCCCACACCCCACACCCCACACCCCACACCCCACAGCAATGCTTAACAATCAAAGATCTTCGCCGGTGTCTGTCATTTGTTTAGGGGAAATCCTCTACGATCTAATTGCCGATCAAAGCGATCGCGCTGTAGAGCAAGTAACTTCTTGGACAACCTACGCCGGGGGTGCGCCGGCAAACGTGGCCTGTGGATTGGGAAAATTGGGCATAAATTCGGCTTTTATCGGTTGTGTGGGCAAAGATAAACCAGGAGAACAGTTAATCGCCTTGCTAGACGCTCTCGGAGTCGATACCACTGGTGTACAGTATCACCTCACCCTACCCACCCGACAAGTTTATGTCACCCGCGATGCTGGGGGAGACAGACATTTTGCGGGTTTTGGCGGCAGAAAAACGACTGATTTTGCAGATACTGCCCTTAATGCTGACCTATTGCCCGAAAATCTGTTTAAAAATGCCAATTATCTAGTGATGGGAACCCTAGGGTTAGCCTATCCCCCGGCGAGAGCTGCGATGATGCGCGCCCTGCAATTGGCTAAAATTTACGGGGTGAAAGTATTGGTCGATATCAACTGGCGACCGGTTTTTTGGCCTAATCTTGAGGCTGCCCCTGATATCATTCGAGATTTTATTGCCCAGGCCGATTTGCTCAAATGTAGCGAGGAAGAAGCATCATGGTTATTTGGCACTGATACCCCCAGAGAAATATCATCACAATACCCCAATTTAGGGGCAATTCTGGTTACTGGCGGCGCAAAAGGTTGTAAATATCATTTAGGCAAAAATAGCGGTAATGTCGAGGCTTTTTCTGGGGAGGTAGTGGATACAACTGGGGCGGGGGATGGCTTTGTGGCGGGTTTTTTGGCTCGTGCTGGTCTGGGAGGCGATCAAATCGAGGAAAATGCCGATTTAGCGCGTAAGGCGGTGATTTATGCCTGTGCGGTGGGGGCAATGGTGACAAGAAGAGCAGGAGCGATCGCATCCCAACCGACTCGGGAACAGGTGGAGGAGTTTCTAGCGGCCTTTGAATCCTAGTAATTAGCCCTTATTTACCCGTTTTTTGGTCAAACCAGTCTAAAACCCGATTCCATGCCCACCAGCGATCGCTATCGCCCCACTGACGCTGACAGGATAAACTGCTGATATAACCCACATGACCACCATGGTTGGTTAAGAGTAGATCCACATGGGGATTATCAGCGATCGCCGCTTGCAGATCGGGAATAACTGCGGGGGAAAAGAGGGGATCATCGGCTGCGTATAGGATAAAAGTGGGTTTAGTTAGATAGGGTTGAAAGGGCAAGGGACTACTAGCGGCATAATAGTCAAAAACTGTCTCAAATCCTAGCTTTTTAATCACTAATTCTCGATCGAATCCGGCAATCGTGGTGGCGCGAGTAATTGCTTGGGGATCGATATGATCGGGATGAGCCTTATGGATGCGTTTGGCTAACTTGCGTAGTTCCCTGGCGATCGCTTTTTCCAAATGTTTCCCCCAGGTATCCTGGACGAGATAGGATAAAGAACGATTAGAGTCTAAATTAGGACAAATTACCGCACCACCGCCGATATCGATGGGATCGATCCCCATATCTTCCTGATTCTCTGCCGATTTAATTCCCCAGAGGGCCAATTGTCCCCCCAGAGAGTAACCCGTGAACCAAAAAGGAGCGGGACAGCCCATTTTTTGGGCTTGGGCGGCAATATGAATGAAATCTAGCCCTTCATAGATACCATCGGAGGTGAGAGTCGGGGATAATTCGGCTGTCTTACCGTGGGCCCGCCAATCGAAGAGGACGACTGCGTAGTTTCTTGCTACGGCTTTTCTGCCTAAAATTCTTAAAAACCATTGATTATCTAAGTCTCCCGTGATGCCGTAGGTGCCGATAATGGTTCCTTTCGCTTGCGGGGGAATGGAAAAAATCCCGTAGATGGGGACGGCATTGGCCCCGGTGAAAATGGTTTCTTGATAGACTGGTTCGGGAATAGCGATCGTATTTTGCCAGGTTTCTCGCGCTTTCAGGGCCACATAGAGGGTCATGGCAAAACCGTTTTTCAGCAATGGGGGCGGAGTGTAGGTGAGATTATCGATCCTCGTCCTCGGATGGGCAAGCATAGCAGCACAGGGGATTCAAAAAGTCAAGAGGGGGAGATAAAAATTAACTTATGCCCACCGCTTTCTTAAAAATTGTAAAGCAAATTGTCCCAAGCAGCGAGCAACTCTGGCAGGGCATTGGCCGACCAATTGCCCTCACAACCGCGACCTTGATAGAGAATCAATCGCAGGGAATAATGATCGGGAAATCCTGCCGCTTCTAACCATAAAAGCTCGCTTTCCGCTTCACAAGCAATACTTTCTTCATCCATTAATTCTGTGGCCATGGCTGCCATAGTTGCGGTCAATTGTGATAGTAACCGACGCAAATCTTGCCACTCGGCCTCGGTTAATTCGATCGCCCAGTCATCGCCACCAATTAATCCTTTATAAACGGCTGCCGTAGGATTCCAACCGAGTCGCCAACCCGAACCATATTTGAGAATTTTTTCCATAATTTTCTAGAATTTTAATAGGTCGGCATCTCCCGGTTTTGATAATGATGGACGACTAGGAGAAGGACTAGGAGAAGGACTAGGATTGGGGGTTTCTTGGGGGAGAATAGCGGGGTTATAAATTTCGACGAGAAGGGTGACTAACTGCTGCCGTTGACGACGATTAAGACTGTTAATCGCTTTGATATCGGCAGCCATGGGATTAACGGTAAGGGTTGCTTGTCCGGGATAGTTTTCTTCGCTGATTTTCTCGTTCACTCCTAGGTAATCCCCTAGGGTTAATTGCCAATCAAAACGGATGAGAGTAAATCTTTTTTTGGTATCTTGATGATAACGAAGAAAGCGACTTATTAAAGTATTATTCGGATCGATCGCTCCTGTGTCTCGACGGATATAGTTATTTTCTTTCGGTAAATCTGGCATTGCTTGATAAATTTGTTGAGCAACTGTTTCGGGTCGTTGAATTTGGCTCATCCCGGTGGATTGCCAGGATAACCACCAGAAAAATATTCCTATTCCTAGCCAGAATATTAATAATATTATTCGCTGAATTTTCAGCTTTTGAGGAAATTTTAAGAGCATATTAATCAAGAAAAGATTGAAGTTAATTATCTAGGAACAGTGGGGATTTTTCAGGAACATTTCAAGAGGTTGGGAATGTTATAATCATCTAACAATACCCCAACTCATCTAACTGTAACACCTAGGCTCAAAGTTACCCCAGTCATCCCCATCATAGCAAAGACTGGACACGATCGAGAGGCCAGTAAACTTTATAGGCTTGACCAACGATATAACTTTCTGGCAAAAAACCCCAAGCATGGGAATCAAAACTATGGTTACGATTATCTCCCAAAACAAACAGGGTTTTTGGGGGTACAGTCATAAATTCTATTTCATAATTGGCTAACTCGGCGGTGTAGGGTTCCTCGATAACTTGCCGGTTGAGATAAACTTTACCCCTGCGGATTTCCATGGTATCCCCGGGAATAGCGATGACTCGTTTGATAAAAAAATCTCCCGAATTAGGCTCTAGTTGCTTAATTTTTTCGGGAGTTCTAAAAACAATTATATCGCCTCTTTCCGCTTGATAATTACTGGATTGACTGACGAAAACGCGATCACCTACTGCGAGGGTAGGCAGCATGGATTCGCTAGGAATCTCGAAAAATTCTATTTTTTGATGTAACCAATCGGGAAAATAATTACAGATAATTCCCCAAGTAAAAATTGCTGCCACCATCAGCGCCAAAATGGAACGATAGGTGTGACGATGGGGATGGAATTGATGGGGGAAAGTGTGATAAACATGATAAATAGCGATCGCTGTAATTAAAGGCGCAAGAAAGAGGATATTAGCAAAAAAATCAGCCATTTTCAGGCTAATCTGGGATATAGTCAGAAAAATTATCCCTAAGCTCACCTTATCAGCGTACAATTGCCCCAAACCTGGCATAATCCGGTTAGCGAAGACGGCAAACCATGGGTTTTTTTGTTTCCGGGGAATTTTCTCTAAGCTGTTATTCTGTCTGGAATAATAAACACTCCAGTGAGCGTCAAAAATATTGCTAATGTAAAGGACAACCAGAGCAACTATTCCCCCTAATCCCCAGCTTACAGGGCCATTGGGGCTAAAAATTGACCAAATTGTCACAATTATTAATATTACTTGAGTGATCGCCCAAATGGTTGCTTTTTGGTTTTTGTTAGCATACCATTGTCCCAAGCCGGGGAAGAACATCGAGAGATTGACAGCTAACCAGGGATCTTTTGCCAGTGAATTAGTCGCATCAGGAGGAGAAACAGCCGAAAAAAGGGGGGGTTTGCTCATAGTATAGACCTATTGCCAATTCAGTGAACAGTGATCAGTGAAAACATATTAGGAATAATACTGCTCGCTTAATACATACTGCTCACTTAAAACTCAAATCTGATAACTGATAACTGATAACTGATAACTGATAACTGATAACTGATAACTGATAACTGATAACTGATAACTGATAACTGATAACTGATAACTGATAACTGATAACTGATAACTGATATAGCAACCAACAACAATTAATGCTCTTACTTCAATTTAGCACATCTCATTACTGTCGCAAAGCTCGTTTAGCTCTAGGTTATAAGGGGATTGATTACCAAGTAGAAAATCTCACCCCCGGACTACATATTCTCAAACTCAGGCCCCTAACCAAAGGGTTAACCACTGTCCCCGTTTTAATGGCAGCAGATGAGATTATTGCCGATTCTACTGCCATTTTCAGATATTTAGAAAAAGTAGTTCCTGTCCCCTCTTTTATTCCCGCTGGGGAAAAGGAGAAAAATCAAGCGTGGTTACTAGAGGATTGGTTAGATGAAAGTATTGGAGTAGCGACGAGATTTGTCTATTATGATTATCGCGCTGGAGAGGGAAAAGCGATCGATCCTTCCCTGAGTAGTCAAATAATTATTAAGATCGTGCGACAACAATATAAAATCACCCCAGCAAGGGTAAAACTAGCGGAGGAGCGCCTAGAAAATGCCCTCAAGATTCTAGAATATTGGCAAAATCAGGCCTATTTGGTGGGAGATAAATTAAGTGTAGCCGATATTGCTGCCACTGCCCTACTCAGTCCTCTGGCTCTAATTCCCAGTTATCGTCAAAAATATCCCTGGTTGTTTGCTAGAATCGGGGAAATTCATCAACAGTGTCGAGAAAAATTGCCCCCCGGTTTAAATTAAATGCAGCGAACGACCAAAATTATCATCCTCATCTCGATCGGTTTCTTATCGCCCCTAAAAGCCCTTGCTTTGCCCGCTCCTGAAGATATTCCCGAAGAAGTTTTACGAGCAGAAATTATCACTTCGGCTCGCTCGCCCTTGGATAATCAACCCCTAAATGCGGCAGAATATGCCTTACTAGAAGAACAATTAGCCACTAGCATTTATCCCCCCCAAATTAATCCCAAGATTCGACAATTAATTGCCCTGAGAAGATTACAAAAACTCCTCCAGATATTGATACCTTTTTATCGTTAAGATCAAAATAGCCGATCTCCTTTGGCAAGAGTGCATCTGCTAACCAAAAAGTTAGAGAGGATTGGAGCAAGGCGATCGCTTTTATCACCAGCAGACAAAAATCCCGTGTTATGATTAATGAAAAAATCATAAAGTTTTGTAACAAACCTTGACTGCTATCCTCCACCCCCAAGAAAAACCCCTGCTTAATCGTCCTTGGTACTCCCTGTCCCCTCTCTGGCAAGGAGACGAAACCGATGTGAAACAAGGTTTACCCCATAGCCAACTCGCGCCTCCTTGGCAGATTTTAATTCTCGGCGATGGTTCTCCCACCCGTCATTTACAACTTTTAACTGGTGAAAAAACGGAGGTGGATGTGATCGATATGTCCCCCATCGGCGACGATGAGGATGGCGCACCGATGAAAATTAGCCTGATTCCAGGACCGAGATTGCGTCGTCAAGTCTGGTTACGCACAGCTAGTGGTCAAAGGTTAGCCTATGCCGCTTCTTGGTGGTCCGCCAATCAAGTGGACGAATATCTAGAAAATCGTTCCCTACCGATTTGGGAAAGTCTCTCGCGGCTGCACACGGAATTGTATCGCGATGTGCAGGGACTTTATTACGGTCATTCCCCGGAATTAGAAATAGCTTTTGGGGAAAAAGGAGCATTTTGGGGTCGTCATTACCTATTTTGGCACGCTCGCCAACCCCTTACCCTGATTTACGAGGTTTTTTCTCCCTGTCTCCGTAAATACCTCGGCGAAATGAGAATTGATCAATTAGGATAACTGCCGTAGATATTTCTATGTAGTTCAATTAGCTAATCTTTGGAGAGAATTAAATGATTTTTCTCCGTTAATTTGGCCGTCCAACCCGGTTCAATCACAATCGTGCTAATTTTTTCGATAATAATTGCAGGTCCTGCCAGACAATCAAAAGGTTCCAGATCTGAACGCTGATAAATTGGCGTTTCCCGCCATTGATTAGCCATAAAAACTGCTACTCGATCGAGGATAGGAGGTAATTCTCCCATCGGACGGGTGCGAGTTAAAATTGCTTCTTGGGGACTGTCCATAGTCTCGATCAATTCCACGGCGATGGACTCAACAATTAAAGCTTTTTGTTCTTGTTTAAACCCATAACGTCTTTGATGTTCCCGTTCAAAATCCTGACGCATTTGATCGCTAAAATTAACCGCTAAAGTGGCATCACTGCCTTGATATTTTAAACTGACTTGCTGCCGCACCTGATTATAACCCTCTAATTCCCGACCTGCTAAAACTTCTAATTCGTTCATTTCCGTGAGTAACTGCCCGATTAAATCAGCATTTAACGGCTGTTCGATCGCTTTTTCTTTAATTACCCTCAAATCGGCCAAACCCATGCCGTAGGCGCTTAAAACCCCGGCGTAGGGATGGAGAAAAATGCTTTTCATTCCCAGAGTATCGGCAATTAAACAGGCCACTTGACCCCCGGCACCGCCAAAGGTACAAAGAGTATAATCACTGAGATCATAACCCTTTTGCAGAGAGATTTTTTTAATCGCATTAGCCATATTTTCCACGGCAATTTGAATAAACCCCGCAGCCAGCAGTTCAGGACTATTATTACCCCCCATTGTTGCTGCCAATTCTTGAAACTTTGTCAGCACAATCTCTCTATCTAGGGGTAAATTTCCCTCTTGTCCAAAAATAGCGGGAAAATAGGCAACTTGAATTTTTCTTAACAAAACATTAGCATCGGTAATTGTTAATGGTCCACCCCGTCGATAACAGGCAGGTCCTGGATTAGCTCCGGCACTTTCTGGTCCGACTCGAAAACGATAACCATCATAGACTAAAATCGAACCCCCACCAGCGGCCACGGTGTGAATACTTAACATCGGCGCTCGCATTCTTACGCCAGCAATTTCGTTATCTGTTTGCCGCTCGTATTCCCCTTGAAAATGAGAAACATCGGTGCTAGTTCCTCCCATATCAAAACTGATAATTTTGCTAAATCCCGCCCTTAAACTGGTTTGTACTGCCCCAACTATTCCCCCCGCAGGACCGGATAAAATGCTATCTTTGCCCTGAAATTTATCGGCGGTGACTAAACCGCCATCGGATTTCATAAATAGTAAGCTAGTCTTCGGTAATTGCTGGCTAATACTATCAACATAGCGGCGTAAAATTGGCGATAGATAGGCAGAAACTACTGTGGTATCTCCCCGGGATACCAGCTTCATTAAAGGACTGACTTGGTGGGAAATGGCTAGGTGAGTAAAGCCGATTTCTTTGGCAATGGCTGCCACTTGTTTTTCGTGGTCAGGATAACGATAACTGTGCATAAAAACAATCGCACAACTTCGGATACCCGCTTGATAAACTGGTATTAAATCGGCTTTAACTTGGGCGGGATTAACGGCGATTAATTCTTGTCCTTGACTATCGTAGCGTTCGGCCACTTCGATAACTTGTTCGTATAATAAAGAAGGAAGAATAATTTGACGAGCAAAAATATCGGGGCGATTTTGATAGCCAATTCTCAAGGCATCTTTAAACCCTTTGGTGATTAACAAAACCGTGCGCTCTCCCTTTCTTTCTAACAGCGCATTGGTGGCTACCGTTGTTCCCATTTTAATCACTTCGATGTTGTCTAGGGAACCGCTAATATCTTTAATCCCTTGAATGACTGCATCTGGGTATTTTTCGGGATTTTCCGAGAGCAGTTTATAGAGAACAATCCACTGTTGATCGGCAAGGGGAACAATCAGAAATCTAGCGGCATCTCTAGCTAGTCGTTCAATAATTTCTGGTCGATCGATTATCGCCACGATATCGGTAAAAGTTCCCCCTCGATCGATAAAAAATTTTAACATAATCCCTTCCAGTTCTCAGAATCAATTAACAATTGTGCCTAATCCTTTTAAAATAAACTAGATTGATTTATCTGAGTAAGCAAAATGTCCACAGGAATCGCTATTTTAGGGGTAGGACGTTGGGGAGTGCATTACGTCCGTCATTTTTCTCAACATCCCTCAGCACAAGTAGTGGCGATCGTTGACTCCTCTCCTGAAAAACTCCGTCTCTGTCGCGATCAATTTAATCTGGATACTAATAAAGTTATTTTAGCCAATGACTGGGAATCTATTCGCAATCACCCCGAAATCTCAGCCGTAGTCGTTGTTACTCCTGCCATCAGCCATTATCCCCTGATTAAAGATGCTCTTAATTTAGGTTATCACGTCCTCGCCGAAAAACCCTTAACCCTCAATCCCCAAGAATGTGGCGAATTAACGGAATTAGCGGCGAAAAAACAGCGTATTTTATTAGTTGATCATACCTATCTTTTTCATCCGGCCGTTATCACCGGACAAAAAGTCCTGCAATCTGGGGGTATCGGTAAACCTCTTTATGGTTATGCCACTCGCACCCACCTAGGTCCAGTTCGCCAGGATGTGTCCGCTTTGTGGGATCTAGCTATTCACGATATCTCGATTTTTAATCATTGGCTAAATAGTACCCCTGTATTAGTACAAGCGCGAGGAACAGTTTGGCTACAACCTAATCTAGCCGATTTAGTCTGGTTAACCCTGATCTATGGCGATGGTTTTCAAGCGACTATTCACCTTTGTTGGTTGAATCCCGATAAACAGCGACGCTTAGGGATAGTTGGCAGCGAAGGGACTTTAATTTTCAATGAATTAGACTCTCGATCGCCTTTAACCCGACAAAAGGGTTATTTTGAACGTCAGGAAGCCTATTTTATTCCCCGGGGACAGGAGACGGAATCTATCCCTATTGCCGATGGTGAACCCCTAAAAGCATTGTGCGAACATTTTTTAGCATCGGTGGCTACAGGTGTTAATTCTCCTGTATCTTCGGGATCGGTAGCGACGGAATTAGTCAAAATCCTCCAAGCAGCAGAATTATCTCTAGCCAGAGGTGGAGAGATTGTGCGCTTAGAATAGGGAAAAATGGGGTTGATAAGCTGTTGACTATCTAAATCACTCGTTAAGACTGCACTGGGGTTGAGAGCAGGGAAACGAGCGAGCGCTGTCTGCTTAGTCGATGTGTTCGGCAATGATGCCAGTGCGACGGTTGCGGTGAGGTGAAATTGAGAGACTTTCTCAGAAAGATGAAGTATAACCTAATTTGCTAGTGCCTTCGGCATCGCACTTTAACCCACAGTTTCAATCAATGTGCATGGTGCGTTCCCCAAAAATCTATTAGTGGAGCAGTAGGAGCCACCTTAGGGAACGCACCCTACCAGCTGAATTCACCCGCCATTTTGGTCTATTTTCCAGCATCAGTGGCTTTTTGACAGTTTCAATCAATGTGCATGGTGCGTTCCCCAAAAATCTATTAGTGGAGTAGTAGGAGCCATATTAGGGAACGCACCCTACGGCTAATTCAATTAAAGCTTCCTCCAAAGTTAAGGGAGTTTCATCTTTAACGTCTATCATGGCCCGATAGAGTCCAGTATCTTCATAGGTTTCTATTATTTGTTGATAATCTTCAAAATTAATGATAACTTGCTGTATCTGACCTTGATTATCCATAATCAAGTCTTGAGCAAAGGGATAATCTTTGATGTTCATAATTAATTGTTCCTCATTTTGCTTGGGTTTCTAATCCCCTTCTAATTTGATATTGATTATTTTCTATAAGAGAACGAGCAGCATCACTAAGATTATCATCACCTTCGATAAACCATAAAAAGGCGTGGGTATCCATTAAAATTTTCATGGCATATAGTTCTCAAATTCTTCGATAGGATCATCAAAATTGTCAAGCATTTTAACAATGCCTTTTGCGCTTCCATATTGGGGATGTTTAACAGTAGTGAGGAAGAGAAATGATTTGAAAGTCTTGACCTTCATTATTCTGGATAATAACTTGTTCACCTTTTGATGCAGCTTTAAGGAGTTCAGAAAGTTGATTTTTAGCTTCATCTACGGTTAGTTGCATCATGGTTTTATTGGGTTAAATTTCTCAGATAATAATATAATTTATCGTGATTTAATCCTTGCTCAAGTATTGTTCAAGGGTCACATAGTCGCCTGATTGATATTCATCCCGAACTTGTTGAAGTTCTGCTAAGGTTTCCTCGTCGTCTTGATAGGAAGTTTCTTCTGCTTGAAAAATTTGTTGTTCTAGTATTTCTAATAATTGTTGTTTTTGCGTTAAGTCAAGGGATTTAATCGCTTCGGTTAGAGATTCAAAAGTGATTTGAAGATTGATGGTGGTACTCATGAAATTTCTCCTATTTGGATAAAAAGTGAAATTTTGAGAATTGCTTTAATTTTCATGGTTGGTATAGGTGATCAAGGGTTTCTAATCTTCTTCTAATGTAGCCTGAATTTTTGCTAATCGTTAGTTAATAGAAGTTATCCAACAAACGGGAACCGCTATCACGTCAATGGTTTCTTTATTGTCAAACATTTCTAGGAGATAACCTGCTTCTAATTGTTGTTCATTAGGAGGTAAATATTCAATAATTGTTCCCTGATCACCTTTTTTTAAAATAGTGTCGGGGACATCTCTACATAATTTGACTTGTTGAAAAAGTTGGACGGTTTGCATTATTCATACTCCTTAATTTTATCGTAGTAAAGAGTGACAAAATTAGCTGTTTGATTATTTTTATCGATCTGCCAAATACTAATTCACTTTTTCATGCGGTTCTATATAAACTCTATGTGATTATACATTTCTTCCGGTTCAAGAATTTCCCAGATTAAGAGTAGTCCTCGAATTATTTGACCAATAGATTTACTTTGTTGGGGACAGTAAGCAATTCCTGCATGAGTTATAGATGATTGATTGATTCTTAAAAAATCAGTATCTTGAGTAAAAATT
>NZ_JADBVM010000021.1:0-6857 GCF_020244875.1 Microcystis sp. M44BS1 | reverse complement strand
GCCCGCGTCCTGTAGGGGCGAAGCATTCGGACAATAACCTATCGGTGAAAAGGTAGATTTTCTATCCGAATGCTTCGCCCGTACTTATTCAGCAAACCCAAAATAATGATATTTTGATTATAAACGATCGCGCTCAAACAATCCAGTAGGGTGCGTTAGGCGGCCATCAATTCGGTCAAAAAACCAAAATTAACAATCCGCCGTAACGCACCACCTCTATTATTAAATTGGTGCGTTACGCTATCGCTAACACACCCTACTGGCTAATCTTTGTGTCTTTGTGGTTATGATGAATCAATCAACTCCCAATTCTCATCAATCTATCCCCGTAGAAATCATTGCTTCTCGTCACTTTATTGACTGGTTGCAGTCTCAGCAGGTTAGTCTAGCTTTTACCACTTATCAAAGTTCTCGACTGATGTTTTTAGGGGTTAACCCTCAAAGGGGGATGTCGGGATTTGAGCGTATATTTGACCGCGCCATGGGTTTATATGCTACCCCAGAAAGGATTTATCTTAGTTCCCGCTATCAAATCTGGCAACTAGATAATGTGTTATCATCCGAACAACTTTATGATGGTTACGATAAACTTTATATTCCCCGCATTAGTTATACTACTGGGGATTTAGATATTCACGATTTAGCAATAGAAAATCTCTCTGAAAGAATTATATTTATCAGTACCATGTTAAATTGTCTGGCGACAGTCAGCGATCGCCATAGTTGTATTCCCCTATGGAAACCATCGTTTATTTCCGCTTTAGTCAATGAAGATCGTTGTCATCTCAATGGTTTAGCTTTGGTAGATGGGAAGGCGCGTTATGTCACCGCTTGTAGTCAATCAGATGTGGTGGATGGGTGGAGAGACAGAAGACAAACTGGCGGTTGTGTCATTGATATTCAGTCTAATGAAGTGATTGCTACTGGTTTATCTATGCCTCATTCTCCCCGATTTTATCAGGGTAAGTTATGGTTATTAAATGCGGGTACGGGTTACTTTGGTTATATTGATCAAGACAAAGGCATTTTTGAGCCTGTTACTTTTTGTCCTGGTTTTCTGCGCGGTTTAGCATTTGTCAGAAATTATGCCATTGTTGGATTATCTAAAAATCGTGGGGTAGATAAGACTTTTTCGGGGTTAATCTTAGATGATAATTTAATGGCTAAAGAAGCAGAGCCTCGCTGTGGTCTGCTAATTATTGACTTGAAAACAGGTGAAGTTGTTCACTGGATACGCTTAGAAGGTGAAGTGACTGAACTTTATGATATACAAATCTTAGAAGGAGTTAAACGTCCCCAAGCTTTAGGATTTCAAAATGATGACATCAGTAAAATTATTACTCTTGATCCTATTTCTCCTTTAGTTGGGGTAAATATAGCAAATAATCAGCCTGATACTTCCCCAGCAGATACTCTGTATCAGCAAGCATACTCCCTGCAAAAACAGGTTAAGCTTGAAGAAGCGATCGCTCTCTATCAACAATTAATTAATCAATCTCCCCAATATGCAGCTGCTTGGCATCAGTTGGGGGTAATCATGGATAGTTTAGGACAAATTGATCAAGCTATTTTGGCTTACAAGCAAGCTTTACTTATTAATCCTAATTATGCAGAAAGCCACAATAATTTGGGAATAATAGCAGTTAGCAAGGGAGATTTAGATGAGGCGATTATTTGCTTTAATCAAGCTATTCGTAGCAATCAAAACTATGCTTTTGCTGATAATAATTTAGGTTTAGTCCTACAAATGCAGGACAAGTTAGGGGATGCTGGGGTAAAGTTTCAAGAAGCAATTAGGAAAAACCCTAATTATCCAGAAGCACACTTTAATTTAGGCAATGTGTTACAACTACAGGGAAAAATTGAAGAAGCGATCGCTTATTTTCAAGTAGCAATTAAGCTTAATCCTAAGTATATTAAAGCTTATAATAGTTTGGCTTTAGCTTTAGGAAGACAGGACAAAGTAGAAGCAGCTATGAGCGTATTTAAGCAAGCTTTAGCTATTCAACCTAATTCCCCAGAGGCTTTTGCTTGCTTATTTTCTATGAAGGAAATGACTTGTAATTGGGAGACAAGAGAAGCTGATTTAATTCAACTTTGGCAATTAACCGAAAACCAGTTACAAGAGGGACAACCTACCGCAGTAACTCCCTTTGATAGCTTATATAAACCTTGGTCTGCTAGTCAACAATTGCAAGTAGCTTCTAACTATGCTCAAGAGGTTAAAAGACAATTAGCATTGATTACTAAACCCCTTAATTTCAACCATTCCCGCACCCGATCTGGACGATTAAAAATAGGTTATTTATGCCATGATTTTCGTAATCATCCTACCAGTCATTTGATGCAAAGTGTCTTTGGTTTACATGATCGCAATAACTTTGAAATAATTGCCTATTCCTATGGTCCTGATGATGGTAGTGAGTATCGTCGTCGCATTGCTAATGATTGCGATCACTTTTATGATATTGCTACTTTATCAATTACGGAATCTGCACAACGGATTTTTAATGATGGGGTGCATATTTTAGTTGATTTGATGGGATATATTGATAAAGCGCGGACACAAATATTGGCTTTAAAACCTGCACCGATTCAAGTTAATTATTTGGTTTATCCCGGGACAATGGGAGCAGATTTTATCGACTATATTATTGGTGATGCCATAGTTACACCACCAGAGTCTGCTGATAATTTTACTGAAAAATTGGTAATTTTACCAGATAGTTATCAGGCTAATGATTATCAACAAATTATATCATCTAAACCTGTTACTCGTTCCCAGTATGGTCTTCCTGAATCGGGTTTTGTCTTTTGTTGTTTCAACCACACCTATAAAATTGAGCCGCAAATATTCACTGTCTGGATGGAAATTCTGGCTAATGTTCCCGGTAGTGTATTATGGTTATTTTCGAGAGTAGCTGAAGCTGAAGTAAATCTACGTCGGGAAGCAAAAGCGCGAGGAATTGAAGGCGATCGCTTAATTTTTGCCCATCTCGAACCTAAGTCGGAACATTTGGCGCGGCATCAACTAGCTGATTTATTTCTTGATACTTTATACTATAATGCTCATACGACTGGGAGTGATGCTTTATGGGCAGGTTTACCGATTATAACTTGTTTGGGGGAGACTTTTCCTTCCCGTGTTGGTGCTAGTTTACTGACAGCTACTGGCCTACCTGAATTAATTACTAAGAATTTAGAGGAGTATAAAAATTTAGCGATTAATTTAGCAAAATCTCCTGATAAATTGCACGAAATTAAACAGAAACTAGCACAAAATCGTCTTACTTATCCGTTATTTGATACGCTTCGTTTTACCCGCAATTTAGAAAAAGCTTATCGGACAATGTGGGATATTTATGCTGCGGGAAAATCACCGGAGATGATCAGGATAGCCAATTGATCACTGGAATTATCAGGGTAAGCGCATCTTAACAATCCTTGACAAAATGAACTTTATGTGAGTTGCTTACCCAGGGGGTTGGGTTTCATGCTTCAACCCAACCTACGTTCATCTTATATTTAATTCCATCCACCTACTTATATATGTTAGTAAATTAAGTCCTAAAATTGAATTACCTTGCTCATTTAATAGAGGACTGTAACAAGCGATCGCTCCCTGTTGCGGTACAATTGATAATAAGGCCCCACTAACTCCCGATTTTGTGGGAAACCCCACCTCAATAGCAAATTTTTCGGAAGCTTCATAGAGTCCACAATTAGTCATAATTTCTAGAATAATTTCGGCAAAAGAAGAAGCTAAAATTAACTTACCTAAATTAGCAAGATCGGCAATTTTCCCAGATAAACAACAGATTCGATTGTAGGTTTCTAGAGCTAAATAACGATGACTGATATAACCATTTTTTTCTAATTCTAAGCTTAAAGCTTGATTGTGTGCATTAGGATAAGAGTGAACAGATTCAAGCACAGATCGATCTAAAAATAATTGACAATTACCCATTTTATTTAACCATAAAAGCAAATTTTCACAGCGAGATTCCGGCGTTTCTCCTGCTAATAAATCCGTTAATGCGATCGCACCACTGTTAATCAGAGGATTACGGGGAAAACCGCGATCCTCTTGCAGTTGAGTTAAAGAATTAAAAGGATAACTAGAAGCTTGTTTTCCCACGCGCCTAAAAACAGCATCTTCCCCCAAATGAGTTAAAAGATATAATAACAAAAAAGGTTTAATCACACTCATCAAAGGAAAAGTTACAGTTTCATCTCCCCAAGACAAAATCTCCCCCTCAAGACAGTGAATCTGGAGAGCGAAAACCTCGGGATTAACTTGGTTCAAAACTGGTATATAATAGGGAGTCTGACCCTTCCTATCCGATAAATGCACTTCCCCGAGCCAAGCTTTTATATCTTCCACCCTTAATCTAGCTAATCGGTTCATTTTTTTAATCCATGTACTCAGTCAAAGAAGCAGAATCTATAATTTTAACTCAAATTCAACCCCGACAAGAAACAGAAAAAGTTTCTCTAGAGGCAGCTTTTGGGCGCATTTTAGCCGAAGATATCAGCAGTGATTTAGACTTTCCCTATTGGGATAATTCTGCTATGGATGGCTATGCTGTCCGCTACGAAGATGTCAAAGACACTAATCCAGAAAATCCCGTTACTTTAAAGATTATCGCCGAAATTCCCGCCGGCAAAGTCCCCGAAGAAATTATTCAACCGGGAGAAACAGCGCGAATATTTACGGGAGCGATGTTACCCGCCGGCAGTGATACGATTATTATGCAGGAAAATACTCAACAAAAAGGGGAGCGGGTGGCGATTCTTATCCCTCCCGAAAAAATAGGTCTTTTCGTGCGTCAACGCGGCACATTCTATCGAGCGGGAAATACCTTATTAAAAGCCGGTATTGCCATTAATTCCCCAGAAATAGCAGTTTTAGCCACGGCACAAGCTACCGAATTAACAGTTTTTTCCCGTCCCAAAGTGGCAATTTTCTCCACGGGAGATGAATTAATTAATCCCGATGAAACCCTCCAAAAAGGTCAAATTATTGACTCAAATCGCTACGCTTTAACGGCATTTGTCGCCAGTTTAGGGGCAATTCCTAAACCTTTAGGTATAATCAAAGATAGTCCCGAACTTCTCAGAGAAACTATCAGAAAAGCCATTAATTCTAGTGCTATCGTCCTTTCCACCGGCGGTGTTTCCGTGGGAGACTACGATTATATCGAGGGAATTTTAGGGGAATTAGGGGGACAAATTCTGATTCGCAGCGTTGCTATTCAACCGGGTAAACCCTTAACCTTCGCTACTTTTCCTAACGGTTGTATTTACTTTGGTATCCCCGGTAATCCCGTCTCTGCTTTAGTTTCCTGTTGGCGCTTCGTGCAAATGGCCATTAAAAAATTATCGGGATTGACAGATTATCAGAGCAAATTTCTACGAGTTGTCACCCGCGATACTCTCAAATCTAAAGGACAAAGAGAAGTTTATCTCTGGGGAAAAATAGAAATTATCGAGGGAGTTTATCAATTTCAACTTGCTCCCGGACAACACAATTCGGCTAATTTAATTAATTTAACAGGTACTAATGCTTTGGCCATAATTCCCCAGGGTAAAACTACTATACAAGCGGGAGAAACAGTAGAAGTTTTGACTGGACTTCCCCTTTGAGAGCCAGTTTCAGATGTTGGCAAGGGTTCTTTTTTTGACTTGATTTCCTTCTCGGTAAGAATCAGGTCGAAGGACAGCAGCCGGGGAATTACGCTTAGGAACTTTTTCTATAGACCCTAATTAGGGTTTGCTGAAAAAGTTTTTCCTGGTGGCAGGGTGTGGGGTGTGGGGTTTTACCCATTTTCAGGGAAAAAGTGCCGGAATTTTCCCCCCAAGCACATGGACCGCCAGCAACATTGTGAGTGTCACCTTCAATTTTGGTAATGGGGCCCACGTTACCACCTTTAATCCTAATGGGGGTGATGGGTTGAGTAGTAGTATAGGAAGCTTTGTCACCAATGCCTTAGGACAATTAACCTCTGTTCCTTCTGATTGGATTGATTACTCTAATGTCAATGTCGTCTCAACCAATTCTACACAAACACCTAACGAATGGTTCGTGAATGGAGACAATGGCGTTTACTTTACTAATGATTTGAACTACTCTGTCGATTTGACCAATGTATCAGGTAATATAGTTGCTGCTAACTGGACCATTCAAGGCACCCAGACACAGACAACCTGGGAACCAGGTACCGTTTTAGGCTTATTAGCGGTGGGTTCTCTGGGTTTATTGGCTCGCAAACGTCAATAAATGACCAATTCTATGGTAAGGAAGGTTTAAACGCCTTCCTTTTTGGTTAGGGGGCGATATAGTCTTATGTCTCTTTTTGTATAGCTCTAACCTGTTTAACCTCTAATTCTAAGGCGGATGCGACTTGCTCAACGCTTAACCCTAAGGCTAACAAACGAGGGACCGCCTCTAGTGCTTTGTTTAGTCTGCCTTCCTCGCGACCTTCCTGACGACCTTCCTCGCGACCTTCCTCGCGACCTTCCTGACGACCTTCCTGACGACCTTCCTGACGCGCTTCCTCGCGCACATCTTGAAAATACTGAGTTTGTTTTAATTCATCTAAACTAAACATAGTTTCTATCTCCCGACGATTGAGAAGCGGTAACTTATAAACGAGAATCGTCTCTATTAATTGTAAGAGTTCTTGGGGTTTTTGGTCGGGGGTTAATTCTTGCCGCACTCTTTGGATTAATTTTCGGGTGCTATCAAGCGCTTTTGCTTTAGATAGGGTGATTAATTGGACTGTGGCTAAACCAATCGAAGTTTGAGGAGTGTTTTCTAATTCATTCAGATAAATCCGTCTCACTCGCTCGCAGTT